>CAYYHN010000336.1:0-5600 GCA_964471245.1 uncultured Rhodothermaceae bacterium
AGGTTAAACCTGTACGGCGTTCAGCACCTCGGCAATGGCTTTGGGCAAGTCATCTGGGGCATTGACAATCCGAGAGGGCGGCAGTAAACCACCTGCGTGGAGTTGCGGCCCGATGAATGGCGTTGCGATGGCCACGACGTGCATTCCTGCGGCCAGCCCAGCCTGCACGCCAGCCGGGGAGTCTTCGACTACCAAACAGGCTTCAGGAGGCACGCCGAGGTTGCGCGCGACTAAGTGGTAGATTTCAGGATCGGGTTTGCCATACGTCACATCGTCGCGTGTGGCTACGAAGTCAAAGGCTGCATGGAGCCCTAGGATTTCGAGTAAACGATGGGCTTGTTGGGCATAGGACATCGTTGCTAACCCCGTTTTGCAGGTTGCCCTGCGGGCTTGGTCCAGCAAAGCCAACGTGTGCGGCCAGCGGTGGCTCAAGATGATGTCGGGATCTGCAAGGAGACGTTCATAGTGTTTCAAGCGAACTTGTACGAAGGCCTGCCACGTGGTCCGAACGCCAAATTCGGCCATGCGTGCTTCGGCTTTGGCGGCAAGGTCAAAACGTTCGATCAACGTTTCAGCGACTTCTTGCCGCGACCGTCCGACCACGTCTTTGAATGCTGCAATCACCTCAGCTTCCGTGAGAGAATACGGGCAGAGTTCGACGGCAGCTTGGGCGTACGACTTGGCTTTCAGCTTTTCCGTCTGGACAAGCGTGCCATCGAGATCGAAGAGGAAGGCGCGGATCATGGGCAGGGCAGCAACATGTGTAGGGATATCACCGTTGTGATGCGGCTCGACCCAAAACGTTTCAGGCCAACCAGCAACGGGGCGCAACTCGGTAGGTGAGCAGCCGTAGGGCAGCCACCAAGGCCTGCATTATGCCGTGCACCGTATGCCCACGCTTTACCCGCAAGACCGGACGCTCCAAGACTTCGTCGAATACTACTGGGTACTCGACCGCAGCGAGAGCCTGATTCTCCATCGCGAATCGGTGCTCGACTTCCCTTCGATGTCGCCCGAGGTGATTCTATTACTGCGTGGCCATCTGGACTACACCTACCGTGGCCGCACCCAAACAGCACACAAAAGTATCCTGTTTGGCTACATCGGCGGCGGCGTGCTCATCGATCCGGCAGCGCTGCATCAAGGCATCATCATCAAGTTCAAAGACCGCGGCTTAGCTGCCGTTGCGCCCTTTCTGCAGGGCCCGCGCCCCGACATTTTCTCTACGTCGGTCACGCCTGCTGCCGTGGCGTTTGGGCCTTCGCTCCTCACCCTCGAAGCACGCCTGCGCAACACACCGCTCGATGAAGCCGGTCCCCTGCTCGACACATGGCTGCACCGACTCTTCGATGCGAACCGACCGGGCATCGTCTACGACCTCCGGCAGCACCTCCATCCTACCGCCTCGGTGCAAGACTTACTGACCACGGCCTCCACGTCGCCAAGCTCGCTGACGCGTTATTTCCGAAGCTGCGCAGGCATTACACCCAAGCATTTCCTCATGCGGATACGCTTCGCCCACGTCCACGCTGAACTCTTCAGCACAGGCAACACCGACTGGTTTCACTACGTGGCCAAATACGGCTACCACGACCAGAATCACCTCATAAAAGAGGTCAAGCGCTTCAGCGGATGGACGCCCACGCAACTTGCCGCCCTGCCGCTCATGGGCAGCCATCGGCCTGAGCAGGTGGTCGCGTAACAAGCACTGGCGATACGCTTCTGGATTGCAGCGGGTTTATTGCTGTGGGTTTTATGAATTGCGTTGGTTACACTTGAGTACGGCCACTTGGCCGATAACTCCATGTCCGTTCGCTGTCGTCATCGCTGGGGCTTTATTTATTCCTCGTTTTCAACATTCTCCCACCTTGCTTTCATGCATAGTGCCTTGTTCATACTGGGCATACTGATTGGCTTAGCTCCTATTCAAGGCACCGCGCAACCGCTGTCTGTCTCCTATGTTTTCGGCGAAAATGCCTGCCGTAATGCAAACCAACCTAGTCATCCCGATGGCATCGTTGTCTCGGCTTTCACGCACACGACCTTAACATGCCATGCAGGCACGGGATACGGAACGCGCGGTTGGCCACAAGCTGACACGGTATTGGCCAATCGATATGTTGGGTTTAGCATCACAGCCCCCAGTGGCGAAGTGCTCAGCTTTAGCCCCAACGACTCGCTCATTGTCACCGTAGCCGATTTCGTGGGCGGACTCTCGGTACAAGGCCGACTTCGTACTGACGCCAACGAATACAGGCTTGGCGCTGCAACGCTAACCACCGCAGAACCAGAGCGCCTTGCTTTTCCCATCCCAGAAGCGTTTAGCGCTGATTCCGTCGCGGTACGCGTGTACGGGTTCAAAAACCCGGCGAACTACTTCCTTTTTTTCAGCGAAATCACTCTCACCTTCCAAACAAGCGCCGCTGTGAACCGCGATGCACCGAGGCAACCCCATCAACATGATATCGTAGGTGCGCCGTACCCAAACCCCGCATCTTCCCATATCACCCTGCCCATACACCTTGCCCAACCCACATCTGTACGCCTGACGATCGTTGATCTGCTAGGCCGTTCCATCGCGACACTAGCTGATGGTGTCTTCCCCACAGGTACCCATCAATTCAGGTGGAATGGAGCAAGTCACCCGCGCGGATTGTACCTCTTCCGCTTTGAAACACCTCTCGGACCACCAGAGACGGGACTGCTCCTACTGCAATAACAGCTATAAACTTTAACATACTGACGATTCTTTACTATGTATCGCCCCATGAACACACGAAATTGAGCTCAGCTAAGCTTTATCCCGATCAACACACTGTGTTCAGCGCATGCTCACGATTCGTGATCTCGTCAAGGTGTACCCCGGCCCGGTGGCGGCCTTGCAAGGGGTCTCCCTAGAAATTCCGACAGGTATGTTTGGTCTGCTCGGCCCTAATGGCGCAGGAAAAACTACGCTCATGAAGATCCTCGCGGGCCTGCTCGAGCCAACATCTGGCTCGGTCTGGTTTGATGGCGAGAACATCTCTGAGCAGCCTGAACGCTTGTGGGCGCGGCTGGGCTATTTGCCTCAGTACTTCGGCTTCTACCCCAATGTGACCGGCGAAGCCATGCTGCGGCACATGCTACAGCTCAAGGGCATTGAGGCGCCCGGCGGCATCAAGAAGCTCACAGCAGAACTGCTCGACCGCGTCAACCTCACACACGCGGCTAAGCGCAAGGTCAAAGGCTATTCGGGCGGGATGCGCCAGCGCCTCGGCATCGCACAGGCACTGGCCGGAAACCCCGCCCTGCTCATCGTCGACGAGCCGACGGCAGGGCTCGACCCCGAGGAGCGGCTGCGATTCTACCGCTTGCTGGCCGAGTTGGCAACGGACCGTACGGTGCTCCTTTCGACGCATATCGTGGAAGACGTGGCGATGTTGTGCCCGCAGTTTGCTGTGATTCGCCAAGGAAAACTCGTAGCAAAGACGACACCTTCGGCGGCACGCGCCAAGCTCGAAGGCCATCTGTACGAAGGAGCCGTTTCGACGGCCGAATTGGAGCGCTGGCAACAGTCGGGGCGCGTCACGCGGGCGTATTTGGTTGAAGGCGTGCATCAGGTCCGACTTCATCTGCCTGAGGAGGCTGTGCCGGAAGGGTTTGTCCGCGTAGCGCCCACGCTTGAGGACGCCTACTTCACCCTGATGCACGAAGCACAGGGAGGCGCAGCATGAACGGGCAGGGCATGAAAAGGAAACGCATTGCTACCATCGCGCGGCACGAACTCGGGACCAACCTGCGCAGCCTCATTTTTTGGCTGATGCTGGTGCTGCTGGTCCTTGCCACGAGTAGCCTCAATCCCACTAACTTCTTCGGGATCGACCGCAGCGCCGCACTCGATGTGCAGCCTTACATCAACTCGGCGCATGCGCTAGCCTCGCTGCTGGCACTGAGTAGCTTCTTCGTCTACACCTTCTTCGCGGCCTTGTTGGGCGGCTTAGCGATCATCCGCGATGATGAGGCCAACATCGGCCCAATCCTACACAGCACACCGCTAACGGCAGGCGAATACCTGACGGGCAAGTTCCTTGGCGTGTTCGGCGCGTTGTTGCTGGCGCTGGTGGTGCACGTCGGGTTCGCCATGCTTCGGCTCGACGTGTTTCCCGTTGATGCTGGCGAAGGCGCACGCGGTCCATTTGCGCTGTCCAACTACCTCGTGCCAGCGGTCTTGTTTGCCCTGCCCGTCATCTGGGCAAGCGCGGGCCTCGCCTTTGGTATCGGTGCGTGGCGGCGCAAAGCGATGGCGGTCTATGCGGTGCCGATCGGGCTCTTCCTCAGCGTCTTATTTCTGTTCTGGACCTTCTCGCCGCCCAACCTCGCCCCATTGCTTGACAATGCGCTGATGATCGCCGATCCGTCGGGGTTGCGTTGGGTCTCACGTGGGCTCTTCGCAGGGGATCCGGGCGTCGTCTACTTCAATACCGAAGCGTTGGCGTTGGATGGCCGCTACGTTGCCGGGCGGTTGTTGTGGCTGCTGCTCCCGGCTGCCGCATTCTGGCTTGGTCTGATGCAACAAAGTGCCGAGCAGGCAGGACGCGTCCGCCCACCACGCCGCCGTTGGTTCTGGAAGCCCCAAACGGCAGATGCCACTACGTCCGCTGCCCAATCGCCAGCCTATGCGCCGCTCGGCAACTTGGGGATGGCGTACACCTCGGTGCCGTGGTGGCGTGCGACATGGCAGGTGCTCCGCGCAGAATTGACCGAACTGCGCAACCAGCCGCTGCTCTACATCCTCGTTCCGTTCATCTTGCTGATGGTGTTGGAGTTCGCCTCAGAGCAGGATGCCTTCGGTGCGCCCGCGCTGCTCACGGCAGGCGTCATGGCAACCAGCGCTATCGAGATCATTTCGGTATTGGTGTGCTTGCTGCTGCTCTTCTACACCGTCGAGGCCATCCACCGCGACCACACGACGGGCTTTGCCAACCTCCTCTACGCGATGCCCGTCCGTACTTCGTCGTTGCTTTGGGCGAAGAACCTCGCAAATGCCTGCGTCGTTGGCCCGCTGCTGGCTTTTTGCGGCGTCGCGTGCTTGTTGATGCTCGCAGCGCAACCTGTCGGACGCGTCGAAATTGGGCCATTCCTGCTCGTGTGGGGTGTTATCCTGCTACCGACGTTCCTCATGTGGAGCGCGCTGGTGACCGCACTAATCGCCCTCACCCGAAGCCGCTACGCTACGTACGCGCTCGGCCTTGTCGTGCTGGGGCTGACGACATGGCTCTTCGCCACGGGCCGCATGACGTGGACATTCAACTGGCCACTTTGGGGCACGCTGCGCTGGAGCGACATGGGCGCGTTTCCGCTCAATGCACCGCCGCTTTGGGCCAACCGCTTGCTCGTGCTCGCGGCTGCTGTGTTCTTCGCCGCCATCGCGGGCATCAGCTTCGCCCGCACCGAGCGCGACGCTACGGCGCAGCGGCAACGGTGGCGCGGCCCAGCCTTCTGGCGCACGGCCCGCTGGCTTGTCCCACTCGGCCTACTGCCACTGCTTTTGGGAGGCTGGATTCGGCACGAAATCGACACCGGCTTCCAAGGCGAAGCCGCCGAGGCCCGCGCAAAGCAGT
>CAYYHN010000337.1:0-5599 GCA_964471245.1 uncultured Rhodothermaceae bacterium
CGAACTCTTGGACACGTACGAGTTCCCCGGCGACGACACGCCAATCATCGCAGGCTCAGCCCTCGGCGCGCTCAACGGCGAAGAGCAGTGGGAAGACAAGGTGATGGAGCTGATGGCGGCTGTGGATGACTACATCCCCACACCGGCACGCGACGAAGACCGTCCGTTCCTGATGCCGATCGAGGACGTGTTCTCGATCACGGGTCGCGGTACAGTGGTGACCGGCCGTGTGGAGCGCGGTGTGCTGAAAGTCGGTGAAGTGATCGACATCATCGGTATGCAGGAGGAGAAGCTGACCACGACCGTGACGGGTGTGGAGATGTTCCGTAAGCTTCTGGACCAAGCACAGGCTGGCGACAACGCAGGTATCTTGCTTCGTGGAACGAAGAAGGACGAAGTGCAGCGTGGGATGTGTTTGATCAAGCCGGGCTCGGTTACGCCGCACGCGGAGTTTGAGTGTGAGGTGTACGTGCTTTCGAAGGAAGAGGGAGGCCGTCACACGCCGTTCTTCAAGGGGTACCGTCCTCAGTTCTACTTCCGTACGACGGACGTGACGGGCGACATTTTCCTGAATGAGGGTGTAGAGATGGTGATGCCGGGCGACAACACGTCGTTCCGTGTGAAGCTGATCGTACCGGTGGCGATGGAGGAGGGTCTCCGTTTTGCCATCCGCGAGGGCGGCCGCACGGTGGGGGCAGGCGTCGTCTCGAAAATCTTGGATTAGTACTTGGCTCTTAGTACTTGGTACTTGGGGCAACACGCCAAGCCAAGTACCAAGTACGAACTACCAAGCACCTTTAGCGAAGCTAAATAACATGGCCAGTCAAAAAATCCGCATCAAGCTAAAGTCGTACGACCACAGCCTGATCGACAAGAGCGCAGAGAAGATCATCAAGACGGTGAAATCGACAGGTGCCGTGGTCAGCGGGCCGATCCCGCTTCCTACCCGCAAGTCGATCTACACCGTGCTGCGTAGCCCGCACGTCGACAAGAAAAGCCGTGAGCAGTTCGAGACGCGCAGCCATAAACGCCTGATCGACATTCTCTCGACGAGCAGCAAAACCGTGGATGCCCTGATGAAGCTTGAGCTTCCCAGTGGCGTCGACGTTGAAATCAAAGTGTGAACTCAGCCCATTGGGGCGCTTACCGGTTATCTCTATGCGTATTCTCAAAAACATTGCCCTCTCCATGCTGCTCATGGCTACGCTCGTAGCTTGTGACAGCAACGATGATGATTCCGTTGCTGACACGTTTGTGGGTAGCTGGACGGTTGTCAGCATCTCTGACGCCACGGGTGACCAGACGCAGACATTTGGGGCTGTTGTGCAATCCTTTGGTGTTGATTTCGCAGGTAGTGATACCTTCGAGCTTGAAGTGGTTTTCACGGACGCTGACCCAGCTATGCGTGAGCCTATTACGCTGACGGGTACCTATACCGTTGATGAGAACGCCAACTCGATTACGCTGAGTGGTAGCTTTGGTGGCTTGCCAGTAACGCTGCCATTTAACTACGAAATCGTGAGCGAAGACCGCATCAACCTATCCACTCCAAGCGCAGCCGTTAACCTGCTCTTTGGAACGGCTTACGAAGGCACGGTTCAACTTACCGTTGCGCGTACCTAAGCATACTTTAACTATTTAGCTTACCAATCCGGTCGCATGGGCGGCCAAGCAAAGAGGATTGCTATGAGCACAGGCTTAATTGGAAAAAAGGTCGGCATGACCAGCATCTTTGACGAGAACGGGAATCACATTCCCTGCACCGTCATCGAGGTTCAGCCGAACGTGGTGACGCAGGTGCGTACACCAGAAACGGATGGCTACTCGGCCTTGCAGTTGGCTGTAGGCGAGAAGAAAGCCAAGAACACCAGTAAAGCGATGCGCGGCCACTTTGAGGCCGCTGGCACGACGCCGAAGCAGAAAGTCGTCGAGTTCCGCAAGTTTGACGGTGAGATCACTGTTGGCGAGACACTGAGCCTCGACGAGATCTTTGACGAAGGCGACCTCGTAGATGTCTCGGGCGTCTCGAAAGGGAAAGGCTTTCAGGGCGTCGTCAAGCGCCACGGTTTTAGCGGTGTAGGTATGGCCACGCACGGCCAGCACAACCGCCAGCGTGCGCCTGGTTCTATTGGTGCGGCCTCGTACCCTTCGCGTGTCTTCAAGGGCATGCGCATGGCGGGCCGTACGGGCAACGACCGTGTGACGGTGAAGAACCTCCGCGTTGTCCGCATCTTCGCCGACCAGAACGCCATCTTGGTCAAAGGTGCGGTGCCTGGGCCAAAAAACGGCTTTGTCGAGATCAACTTAAGCAAATGATGCGGCGCCTTGCACGCCACACGTGAAGAACAACGACCATGGAACTGAAGGTTTATCAGCAAAACGGGACGGAAAGCGGCCAAACGGTTACGCTCGATTCGTCGGTGTTTGGCATCGAGCCGAACGACCATGTGCTATGGCTCGACGTACGCCGCATCCAAGCTGCTGCACGTCAGGGTACGCACAAAACCAAGGAGCGTAGCGAAACCGCTGGCTCCACGCGCAAGCTCTACCGTCAGAAAGGTACCGGTCATGCCCGTATGGGTGATGCCAAGAGCCCACTCCGCAAGAGTGGGGGTACCTTCTTCGGCCCTAAGCCACACAAGTACACGGTTCGCGTCAACCGCAAAGCCCAAAAGCTCGCTCGCCGTTCGGCGCTGAGCTACAAAGCCCAAGGTGAGGCCATTCGTGTCGTGACCGGAGTATCCTTTGATGCTCCAAGTACGCGTGACCTCAAAAGCCTACTGGAAGCGCACGGCCTCGCCGGGCAGAAAGTACTGCTGTTGACAGGCGACTACGACACGAACCTCTACCGCAGCAGCACCAACCTGCCGAAAGTCAGCGTCCGTAAAGCATCCGATGCGTCGACGGTCGACCTGCTTGATGCAGGCGTCATCGTCATGCTCGATGGTGCGGCAGATGCGCTGACGGCAGCCCTTGGGTCACCTGCTCCTGCCGAACAACCTGCGTAACAGCCCATTGCGCAGCAGATTGCTGGCTGCGAAAATCAGGTACTGCGATGAAAAAAGACATTTTGATCCGCCCGATGGTCACGGAAAAGCTGACCAACCAGATGGAGAAAGGCCACTACGCCTTCAAGGTGCGGGATGATGCCAACAAAGTGGAGATCCGCAAAGCTGTGGAAGCACGCTACCCGGGTGTCAAGATCAAAGAGGTGCGCACGATGGTGGTGCGCGGCAAGCGCCGTCGCCAGACGACCCGCCGTGGCATCATTCAGGGCCGCACGTCTGGCTACAAGAAGGCCATTGTGACGCTGAAGCCGGATAGCGAACCCATCGATTTCTTCGAGAACGTCTAGCCTTATCGCTAGTGAACAGGGGCGCAAAGCCATCACTGCTAAGCAGTATGGCACGTATGCCCCGGAGAACCAATCATGCCGAATAAAAAACTTAAACCGAATACGCCAGGTCAGCGGCATCGCTCGGTAGCGTCCTTCGAGGAGATTACGAAGACGACGCCCGAGAAAAGCCTCTTGGCTCCGGTCAAGCGCAAGGGCGGTCGTAACAACACCGGCCGCATTATGGTGCGCCACCAAGGTGGTGGGCACAAGCGTCGCTACCGGATCATCGATTTCAAGCGCAACAAAGTGGGCATCCCGGCCCGTGTTGCCTCGATCGAATATGATCCAAACCGCTCGGCCCGTATCGCGCTCTTGGTCTACGCCGACGGT
The DNA here is from genome assembly GCA_964471245.1 of uncultured Rhodothermaceae bacterium. GTDB lineage: Bacteria > Bacteroidota > Rhodothermia > Rhodothermales > CAYYHN01 > CAYYHN01. The sequence continues at coordinate 3,728 of CAYYHN010000337.1, forward strand.
GAGAAGCGTTACATCATTGCGCCCAATGGCGTCACCGTAGGCCAGACGCTGTACAACGGCCCAGACTCGCCACCGGAAGCTGGCAACTGTATGCCACTGGCTAATATTCCGGTCGGTTCGTACGTACATGCTATCGAGATGAAGCCGGGCAAAGGTGCTCAGATGGCCCGTTCTGCTGGTACGTATGCGCAGCTTACGGCGCGCGAAGGCAAGTACGCCATTTTGCGCTTGCCCTCGGGTGAGACGCGCATGGTGCTCTCCGCCTGCATGGCGACCATCGGCACGACGAGCAATCCAGACCACATGAACGTGGACCTCGGCAAGGCCGGACGCAGCCGCTGGTTGGGCATCCGCCCGAAAACACGCGGTGTGGCGATGAACCCGATCGATCACCCGATGGGTGGTGGGGAAGGTAAGTCTTCTGGTGGCCACCCACGCTCGCCGTCGGGTGTGCCTGCGAAGGGCTTCAAGACCCGTCGCAAACGGAAGCAGTCCGATAAGATGATCATCCGCCGTCGCAAGAAAAAGTAATCGGTTTGGGTAGCTGCCACTGCGGCTGCCTCCCACTGACTAGCCCAACGCAAGCACTATGGCGCGTTCGCTCAAAAAAGGGCCCTTTGTCCACCACAAGCTGCAAAAGAAGGTGGACCGCATGAATGAGGGCAGCAAGAAGAAAGTCATCAAGACCTGGAGCCGGGCCTCGATGATCACTCCAGAGTTTGTCGGCCACACCTTCGCGGTGCACAACGGCAAGCAGTTCATTCCGGTCTACGTTACGGAAAATATGGTCGGCCATCGCTTGGGTGAATTCTCGCCGACCCGCTTTTTCCGCGGCCATGCCGGTGACAAGAAAGACAAGCGCGGCAGACGGTAAGGCCCCCGCAGCCCTGTGGCGCAGGGTTTTTTTGCCAAGACATTAGCAGCCAGCACAACAATGGAAGCAAAAGCTATTCGCAAATACATCCGGAGTTCGCCCAAGAAGATGCGCCCGGTAGTGAATGTGGTGCGGGGGAAGAAGGTGCCTGAGGCCCTGAACATCCTCAACTTCATGCCGCAGAAAGCAACGGATACCATCCGGCGCACGATCCTCTCGGCCGTGCACAACCTGATTGACACGAACCCGGACGAGCGCTTCGACGAAGAAGAACTCATTGTCTCGGAGATTCGTGTCGATGCCGGGCCGTCGTTCAAGCGCTACCGTCCTGCTCCCCGTGGCCGGGCGCTGCCGATCTTGAAGCGGTCGAGCCACCTGACGGTCGTGGTGAGCGCTCCCGAAGACTACGACGACTTAGACGACGAATAATCAGCAGGCCTGCCGCATGGCGGCAGCGCCCACGAATCGGAAAACAACATGGGTCAGAAGACTAATCCTATCGGCTTTCGCCTCGGTGTCATTCGCGGCTGGGATTCCAACTGGTACGCCGAAGATGACTACGCGCAGAAGCTGGTCGAGGACGAAGACATTCGGAACTACCTCGCCGCGCGTCTGAAGCGAGCCGGGCTGAGCCGCGTCGTCATCGAACGTACGCCGAAGCGCGTCATCCTGACGCTGCACACGAGCCGTCCGGGCGTCGTGATTGGGCGTGGCGGTGCCGAGGTGGAGAAGTTGCGCGAGGAGCTCAAGAAGCTCACGAGCAAAGACATCCAGATCAACATCAACGAGATCAAGCGTCCGGAACTGGATGCGAGCCTCGTCGCGCAGAACATCGCGCAGCAGCTCGAAGGCCGCATGTCCTTCCGCCGCGCCATGAAGCAGTCCATCACGGCTGCCATGCGCATGGGTGCCGAGGGCATCCGCGTGAAGCTCTCCGGTCGTCTCGGTGGTGCTGAGATGAGCCGTACCGAGCAGTACCGCGAAGGCCGCGTGCCGCT
>CAYYHN010000338.1:0-3605 GCA_964471245.1 uncultured Rhodothermaceae bacterium
CTTGCCGACTTATCGTAGATAAATATCGGCTGACATCATTTCTCTAGCATTGATGTGCGAACGTTCCTTCTTGGTCATCCAGAGCGCAGCCCATAGATCTCCTTCTAGATAAAGAAAGACGCTAGTCTTATTGAAGTGCATCCTCAGCAAGCACTGATTGCAGCGTCTCAACCAAACGCTCCGCTTCGGCCATGCCGAAGGCGAGCGGTGGCTTCATCTTAATGACGTTGTGTATTGGCCCGTCGGTGCTAAGCAGAATGCCGTGGTCGCGCATGCGTTCGACGAGGTAACTTGCGTGGGCGGCGGCTGGGGCTTTGGTGGCTCGGTCGGTGACCAGTTCTAAGCCGAGGAAGAGGCCGAGTCCGCGTACATCGCCGATCAGGGGAACATCCGCTTGGAGGCGGTGGAACTGTTCGAGTAGCCAACCGCCCACCTTGTGGGCATGTGCTTGCAACCCTTCTTGCTCGATGACATCGAGGACGGCTAGGCCCACCGCACTGGAAACGGGGTTACCGCCGTAGGTGTTGAAGTACTCCATCCCGTTGTGGAAGGCGTCGGCGATGGCGCGCGTGGTCACGACGGCACCTAGCGGATGGCCGTTGCCTATGGGCTTCGCCATCGTCACGATGTCAGGGACGACGCCTTGCGTCTCGAACGCCCAGAACGCCGACCCGGCCCGTCCGAACCCGACCTGCACTTCATCGGCAATGGTGACGCCTCCGGCTTCGCGCACCATTTCGTATGCGCCTTTGAGGTAGCCTGATGGCAACACGATTTGGCCGCCGCAGCTCAGGATAGACTCACAGATGAACGCGCCGGGGTGCTTGCCTTGTGCTTTTAAGTCGGCAATTGCGGTCGCAATCGAAGCCAATGCCGCGTCTTTGTCACCGCCGCGATACGGGTTAGGCATACGTGTCTTCGACACGTAGGACGGCGTGCCTTCCCCACCCGGTCCATCGTGCTTATAGGGGCTGATGTCGATCAGCGAAACAAGGTGCCCGTGGTAGGCTCCATCAACAGTGATGACCTCGCGTGCACCCGTTGCGGCATAGGCGAGGCGCAAAGCCAGATCGTTGGCTTCACTGCCCGAGTTGACGAAGAAGCAAACCTCCAACGGCTCGGGGAAATGCGCGAGCAAACGCTCGGCATACGTGGTGATGTTGGTGTGGAGGTAGCGGGTGTTCGTGTTAAGGACGGCCATCTGCTGCTGTGCTGCACGTACTACGTGCGGATGGCAGTGGCCGACATGACACACGTTGTTGACACAGTCGAGGAAAGCGCGTCCTTCGGCGTCATACAAATACGCACCCCGCCCCTTTACGATATGCAAGTGTTTTCGATAGGACGTGCTGAGGTTTGGACTCAGTCGCGCCGCTCGGGCGGACTCGATGGCGACGTGTGTAATATGCTCGGCTGTTGCTTCGTTAGCAGACACGCCTGCTAGCTCACTTGGGTTGGGACTCAATGCCTCCCAAACTGCGCGTTGGGATGGCAGCGCCACGCCGGGATAATTACCCTCTATCCCGAGCATATCCGTGATTAATTGAAGATGCAAATGCGGCACCCAACCGCCATTTTCTTCTGCATCCCCGAGCCATGCAAACACCTGTCCCGCTCCAATTGGCTGGCCGATATGGAGCTTGTTCAGACTCGCACGACTCAGATGACCATAGAGCGTGTAAAACCGTAATCCCGGTTTCGGCTCGTGCGAAAGGATAACCGTGGGACCATAATCGAGCGCCACGTCATTATCTGCAAAGCTGTGCACGGTACCCGCTAAAGGCGCACACACTGGCGTCCCGGCTGGCATAAACAGATCGACACCAAGGTGTATCGACCGCCGCTCGCCGTGGGCGGCCGTAAAGTGCGGACTTGTGTAGACCAGCCGTGCCTCACCATAGCGACCGATCCCGATGGCTGCACCGTTGGCAGCCAACTCTGCCTTCATCGCTTGTCCGGCAACGACTGGATCGGTCGTATTGTCCAACATAGCGAGCAACGGACTGCCGACACTCAAGTCGAACGTGTGCCGTTTGCTTTGGCGAGGATCAGGCTGAACGACCGGATGGATTTCATCAGCATGCTCGTCCAACCATTGCGTTATCGCACGCACATTCGAAACGGGCGAAAAACCACACGCTTCCCGAAATACCGCAGCCGCCAAGGCGTTTGGCGTTTGTGCCATATATTCAAGGCTGGTCCACGCCCCGTCCTCAGAAGCGCTGGCATACGTATTCTTGGGGTCCAGTTTGCGTCGCTCCGCAGCATACGTGATACTCATCGCCAGCCTCGCTTGCATCATAGGCCACAGCACTTGGCATTCTTCCACCAGCAGTGGATGGACGCGGTGGTAGCCCATGACAACGGCACGTGCGACGGCCAGCGGATTCGTTGTTCCTAGGCTCGCATATGCCGCAGCGATAGCCACTTCCGCAATCCGTGCACTGTTGGAGAGATCCCCAAAGTCGATGAGTCCTGCAATCTCCGGCGATGCAAGTTGTGGGGTGTGAACCAGCACGTTGAACTCGTTTGCATCGCCATGAATGGCTTGCTGCGGCACGTCATCGAGGATGGGCACGACGTCAGTATCCCAAGCATCCAGTGCCTGCCCGACCAAGTGTGTGGACCGCTCAGACGAGAGCAGGGGAAGCAAACCACGAAGCGATGGCGTCTGCCTCAGATTCCACCGATGTGTCTGACTGAGTCCGGGATGTTCGAACGACGAGAGCGCCAGATTAAGTCGCCCCAAGAACGCTCCGAGCCGCTCCCACAGTTCTGGACCATGAGGAGAGACGTCAGCATAGAGTTTTCCGGGCAAATAGGTAAGTATATGCACATGATGCCAACGCCCTTCAGGCCCTTCAACCTCGACAATCGTTGCTCCACCAACAGATGGCAAAACGCGAGGGACGGCCAATTCAGGAGCTTGCACTTCAATGTGTGCCAGCGCAGCGAGTTGTAATGCAAGGGCTTCGTGCCCAACGGCTGCATTGGCAATGCGAAGCACGTAGACTGCGCCATCGTGCGTGGTTAGCCTGAAGTTTTGATCGTCGTAGCTAGGCAGCGGTGTAAGGACGCCTTCAAGATTGAAGTGCTGTAACGCGATCGCCGTGGCGGCTTCAAGCGAGAGCGAAGGATTTAGTGTCGACATGGATCAGATTTGAGCATCGAGATGAGATGCTGCAAACTACACATCCGACTGGCCTACATCACCTAACCGCGCTTAGCTTTTCTTTTTTTATCGTCAACAAGGATGCTGAGCACCCAACTGACGAGGCTAATGATGATGCTCCCCCAAATGGCTGATCCAAAACTATTTACATAGAGCAGGTCCGTCAGACCAGCGGTCAAATACAACATCGCGGCGTTGACGACGATGGTAAAGAGGCCGAGCGTGACGAAGATGAAGGGAAACGAGAGGAACGTCAGCACCGGTTTGATGATGGCGTTGATGACACCAAAAATCAGCGCAACGATGAAGACGCCAACGAGATCGGAGGTGAGGCCGATGCCGTCGACATAGCGAGCCGCGGCCCAGAGTGCGGCGGCGTTGATGACAAGGCGCAGGATGAGTTTCGACATAGCGGAGGGATTCGCAAAGCAGG
>CAYYHN010000338.1:3639-5584 GCA_964471245.1 uncultured Rhodothermaceae bacterium
GCATCTGCCCTCGGATGTTGCAAGCGAGCAGCCGATGCTATTCCCCGTTTTCTATCGCACGATTGAGACGTGCGAGGCGAACAAAAAGGGTTTCGAGTTGAGCGTAGTAGGCGTCTGCTTCAAGCTGGGCCTTCTGTGCGGTGAGGGACGCTATTTCTTGCATCAAAGCATCGCGTTCGGTGAGCTGCGCCGGTGTCGCCCTTGCGACCAACGCCGCTGCTTCGGCTGAGAGGCTGCGGCCAAGGAATATACCGGAGGCGGTTGCCCCGTCAGGGCTGGTAGCGAGGTCATCGAGACGTGTCCCCTCGCCGTCACCGTTGTCGTCGAGGAGTGCGTTTTCCGTGGCAAGCGTGCCTTCGACTTCGAAGCCTTGTGCCGTCTGCTGGGCTGCGACTTCGAAAAGCTCGCGCACGGATAGGTTGCCGTCTTTGTCAAGGTCCGCGTTGTTAGGTGCGTTGAGTGCCTCGACGAGGTGTCGCGGGAATTGCGTTTCGTTGCGCTGCGTCCCAGAGCGGGTGGCCGTGACGATAGTGCGGTTGCTTGCGCTTAACGCATCAATAAATGGCGCGCTGGCACTAGCGGTGTTAATGAACACGGTATGCTGCGTACGTAATGCATCGAGGAGTTCGCCGTAATCGGCATCTTTCAGGTCGCGGCGTGGAATGTTGAGCACAGCCGCCTCGCCATCGTAACTGCCGTGACCAAATAACATCACGAGAACCAAATCGTCGGCCCCTACGGACGTGCGCAGTGCATCGAATGCCGCACGAATTGTCTCGGCATCGGAGGCCGCATCCACATGCGGTTGTTCTACGATGCTCCGCTCACCTAAGACGCGCACATTGGCGGCATCAAACCCAAGCTCTTCGACCAGTCCCGTCCGAGTTGCAAAGAGGTAATCGCTGAATTTCTCGGTATAGGCTGGTTCTCCGCCGAGACCGCCTATCACAATGGCATGACGCGTACCCGACTGCGCGGAGACAGAGCCCACAAGCAGGCAGCACAACAGGAAGCTTAGGGTGGTTTGCAATCGCAAATGGTATAGGAAACTCCCCTCCTTAGACAAGGAGGGGTTGGGGGTGGTTGGATTAGACCATTTGCCCTTCCCGGTTCTACCACCCCTGTCCCCTCCTTGTCCAGGAGGTGAACTTTCATTGCGGCTTTGTGCACGTAAAAACGTGCTTGATGCCATTGCGATTTGCATTAGGTTTTTCACAGTTCGAGGCACGGTTGACGCGTCTAAATTACTCAAGCCAGCCCCTTGCGCCGGCGATAGATCCAGTCGGCTGAGAGCAGCAAGAGGATCAACCCAAACAGGAACGGCATGTCCCACAAATACTCAGCCTCGTATACCGACGTGCTGGTGCGGCGGTCGCGTAGATTTGCGGCAATTGCCGGAGCCTCAGCGGGCGTGTAATACTGCCCGTTGGCGGTAGTCGCTAGGCGCTCTAAAAGATCCCGATTCTGCGTGGCATTGTAAAACTCAGCCCGCGTTGGGCGAACCAAGAAGCGTTTCTGTTGGACATCCACGGTTGTGCCTTCCGCATCTTCAGCCAAGACTTCGAGGGTGTACAAACCTTCTGCTTCCGGGACAAGTGTCGTCGCGTACACGCCTGCTTCGGCCAAGTCGGGTTGCAACGTGCGCGTGAGCGTCCCTCCAGCAGGATCGATCAGCAGCAAGGTCACCGTAGCGGCTTCGAGGGGCGTGTATTCCGGGCTATACACCTCCACGCGCACGGGAATGCTCTCGCCGGGACTGAACCGCTGCGCGCCGAGATCGATGGTCACCCGGTCAGGGGCATCTGCGACGAGCCAACGCGCCAGTTGCCGCCAAAAGCGTTCTTGGCGTGTGTCTACGACGGGCAAGTGCATCTGCCAACGCCAAGTACTCGCCGTTGCCATAGCAGCCGTACGGCCTTTGCCATAGCGCTGCGTGACGAGGAGC
>CAYYHN010000339.1:0-5580 GCA_964471245.1 uncultured Rhodothermaceae bacterium
ATCCCCATGTAAGCTGTGGCTAGCGATATTGGCATGCTTCCCGGATTAGCCCTTCGGTAAACCAGTTGGCGAGCGCCTGACGGTTGTTCACTTTGAGGATGCGCTGACGATCCCGCTGGTTGCGGATGTTGCCTAGCTCGACAAGAATTGCTGGTGGCAACGTCTCACGAAGCATGAATAGATTCCGCGCTTTGACCGGACCACGATAATCACGTCCCGGCTGGTGTTCTTGGTACTTTGCCTCGAACGTATCCTGTAAAATCTTGCCCAGTTGCTTGCCGGTGTTGCTACTTGCGTGGTGGAAGAAGTACACGTCCATCGGTGTCGGATAGCGATGATGGTCGGCATCCACATGAATCATTAGGGCACGCTGCAAACGGGCTGAGCTTTTATGGCGTTCGTAGTATTCGTTGATGCGGTCCGCACGCATTTGGAGACGACGCTTCTGATTTAGCGGGAGGCTCACATTACCTTGGTAATGCTCATCCCGGTCGCTTGGCAAGATTTCCATGTCCCGAATGCCATCGTTATCCCGTACGATAACATAAACGATGGCACCATGCTCGATTAGGCTACGTGCAAGGCGAAGCGTCACATCGTACGCATATTCGTCTTCGCTCAGGGTGTAGCGTCCATAGCGGCTTTGTGCGCCCGGGTCAGGGCCGCCGTGCCCACTTACGAGGTAGTACACACATCCATCTAGTGTAGCACTTTTGTAGTCCACGCGCGCATAATCCTCACCAAAGATAGGATACATCCCATAAGTGCGCCCGCGGACCTCTACCGCACCTTCACGTGCCGCAGGTGTACGCGACGTGGTTTCGGCCAATTCAACATCAATGCTTGAGGTCTTCTCTGAGGGAGGGAGTTCGTGGAATGGCACCCAAAGCTGACCATCCTGCTTATACAAGGTGCGCTTGATCCCTTTGCGTTTGAGGGCTTCATTGTAGCGCTGGATTCGTAGTGCCGCATCAAATGGTAGGTTCAGGGTAGACCGGATGTTGCGCCCATTGTATTCGACAACACGAATAGGCATGTGATAGCGCACACCCTTTAGCAACTCATTGCTCCGCCGTAGACGATCCGCGTTAAGGTCAGAAAAAGCGCCCAAAAGCTCGGGTGTAGTCGGCAACTGGTAGCGCCGCAACATCGCGTAGATGCCTTCGCTCGGGCGAGCGGTTGCACTTACGTAGGTGGCAGCTTTAATCGCCACATCGTCATTAGGGCTGGGTGTAGCCTCGGTCGAGAAGGGCATCATCAATGCCCAAAGCAAAAAGGTAGAGAGTAAAGCCTGCATCGTACTTCGAAAAATGGGTGGTAGCAGCGGGACAACAGAGGGTATCGGATGGAAACACACCAGATTTAGTGTGGGGGATATCCATATGTTTACTCTACTTACCAAGGACTATACCAGTCAACTACGATGCAGGCTTGCAACATGAAACTATGCCCGCATTTCCAAGCCGCATGGGATTCATAACGGCTATTACCTACGTGTACGAACGAGAACAGGACATGCTCCCATTGGGATAGATGCAGTGAGCATGGAGCATCATGCATTGCTTACATCCGCATGACGCCTACACAAACAACGATCACGGTATACAGGCTGAAAGCTCTACCAAGCATCGGAAAAAAAATCCGAAGCTGGCCCAATCAAAATGTGCTGCAGGCCAGATGACGTGCAGCACATGGGGTTCATTCGTTCCGCTGGAATTCGCGCCTAGAAGCGTTCAAAGATATCCCGGAAGAGTGCATGTATGAATTCAAGCATGGCTATCGGTCGTAGGTGGAGGGGATAGGGGCAATCCCCTTTTGTATCGACTGCGTGCTTGTTCTTTTTAAATGCAATGCCAAATAGCAAGGGTAGCAGGTACTCTCATTCACGGCTGGATACCCTTATGAAGCACCAAAAGCCGCATCGGATTGGACTACCGATGCGGCTTTGGTGTACGAACCATGCAGGTGTCTGCCCAGGTGTTCAGGCAGACAGAATTGGCCTTGCTCAGGGGCCTGCGGACGGGACTGGAGCACCCGTCAGGGCTGGTCCGTAGGTAAATAAACGTATGCAGTGACACATGTATGTCATGCGCATAGGGCTATACCCATCTAGCACAGAATATGCAGGATTAGATCTGTGCAACTCCATAATGTTAAGAAGGCTATGTTGTGTACGCAGCCTTGCCTACGGATCGACAGATTAGTCCATCATCTTCCGAATAAACGCAGGAATGTCGCTGCCGCGCTCCTTTTCTCGTTCTTCTTTTTTGGGTGTGAACTCGTCGAGCGACAGGCGACGAACGCGCCCTGTACTTTCCGTGAGCGCATCAGCAGGTGGAGCCGGTGGCTCTTGCTGCAAATCGAGCGTAGAGCGACGCCTGTAGGCAGGTTCATCGAGGCGCTGTAAATTTTCCTGCCCTTTGTATCCACCACCAAATGGATAGTGGCTGCTGGCCAAATGGAGCGGCTCGGTGCGCCGTACAGCTTCCTGGTTGTCATCCGGATTTCCCGTTTGATCAAAGCCCGTGGCAATCACCGTGATCCGAATGCGGTCTTCCATACTTTCTTCGATCACTGTACCGAAGATCACTTCTACATCACCGCCCGCAGCACCTTGGATGATGTGGATAGCAGCGGTTGCCTCGCGGATACCCAACGAACGACCTGCTGTGATGTTGACGAGGATGTTCTGTGCACCAGCAATCTTGAGCCCGTCGAGCAATGGGCTGGAAATTGCTTTGGTTGCGGCGTTCTCGGCCCGGTTCTCACCCGAAGCCATCGCAGAACCCATCAGAGCAGTGCCGCCGTTGACCATCGTCGTCTTCACGTCGGCAAAGTCGAGGTTGACGAGGCCGTGAACCGTGATGAGATCGCTAATCCCGCGCGTGGCGTTGAGCAGCACGTCATCGGCACGTTCGAAGGCTTCGATGAGCGTGGTGTCTTCATCAGCAATGTCGAGCAGGCGCTCATTGGGAATGACAATGAGCGTGTCGACGGACTCCTTAAGCAGTTCGATGCCGCCGTTCGCATACTTCATGCGTTTGCGCCCTTCGCAATCGAACGGCCGTGTCACGATAGCGACGGTGAGGATGCCGAGTTCCTTACAGATGTCGGCGACAACTGGTGCACCGCCGGTGCCCGTGCCACCGCCCAGCCGTAATAAACGCCATATCGAAATAGGCAAGTGCTTGCTTGATTTCCTCGCGGTTCTCGTCAATGGCATTGGCTCCAACTGTTGGGCGCGCACCTGCACCCAAGCCTTTGGTCAGCCCCGAACCTGCCTGAATCTTGTGCGGTGCGAGGTTATTGGACAAGGCTTGGGAGTCGGTGTTGATGGCGAAAAACTCCACCCCGTGGATGCGTTTCTCGATCATGTTGTTGACGGCGTTGCCGCCGCCGCCACCGACGCCGATCACACAGATCTTGGCATCGATGTTCGCATCATCATCGAACGTGAAGCGAGACGCAAATGAGTTTGTTTTGTTGTTCTGCGAATCCATTAGTAGTTCTCCAGTGTATAGGTGGACTCTGTTGATGTGTCGGCTGACTTGAGCGAGGCAGCCTCGTTGGTTCCTGTTGTGTATGCAGCCGCCGGGCGACCCGACCTGCACGTATTGAGGGCGATTTATTTGTTTAGGCGCGAACGCCTTGGGGGGTGTTAGATCGAGGGCTTGATAGGAGGGTAGGGTTGCTTGGCGTACAAGACATGTGCATCATCAATCCTATCCTTTCTTTTTCTTCTCTCCATCCGTTCGTGTAGGCCTTGGCTGACACGCTTACAGTTCATCAAACCACGACTTCATGCGGTTCGAAATCTTGTCGACGAGGTTCGGGCCAGCGGGCACCAGTTCGGCTACCACAGCTTCTTCGCGTTCGCCCATATCTGTGGTGAACGGTGCACCGCCAATGGCCTCAGGCCGTAGGCCGTAGAGCACGAGACCCACGCCTGTCGCATATTTCGGATCATCCACTTCCTCCACGAGGCCGCCTTCGACGCCCATCGGACGCCCGACGCGGGTCTCCATACCAAGCACGTGCGAGGCGAGTTCGGCCATGCCCGGAATGAGCGAGCCACCGCCTGTGAGCACGACGCCTGCCGAGAGATGGCGGTTGTAGCCACTCCGCTTGATCTCGATGGCCGCGATCTCTAGGATCTCCTCGACACGCGGCTGAATGATCTGTGCCAACGTGCTGCGGCTAACCGTCTTCTCCTCGCGCCCGCCGATGCCTGGAATGGCGATCACTTCACCCTGAGGCACCATATCGACCACGGCAAGGCCAAACTGGCGCTTCAGTTGCTCAGCATGATGCAGCCGGACGCCAAGGCCACGACGCACGTCGTCGGTCACTTTGCTGCCAGCCACGGCAATGACTGCTGTATGGCGGATTGTGTTGTCTTCGAAGACGGCAATGTCGGTTGTGCCACCGCCAATGTCGATGATGGCGACGCCGACTTCTTTTTCGTCGGGATGCAGCACCGCATAGGAGGAAGCCAGCGGCTCCAGCACGATGTCGGCAACTTCGTAGCCCGCCTTTTCGACGCAGCGGTAGATGTTCTTGGCCGCAGAAACTTGTCCAGTGATGATGTGGACGTTGGCTTCAAGGCGGACGCCACTCATCCCCACGGGATCGACGACGCCATCTTGGCCATCGACGACGAATTCCTGCGGGATGACGTGCAGAATCTCGCGATCTGCAGGCATGGCAACGTGGGTCGTGTCTTCGAGCAGACGGTCCACATCGCTTTGCGTGATTTCGCCATCGCGATTCGAGATCGTCACGACACCGCGGCTTTGGAAGCTCTGCACGTGGTCGCCTGCGATGCCAACGATGACGCTACGCACCGATACGCCCGCCACACGCTCGGCCTCTTGGATGGCAAACTTTACAGCCGTCACGGTCTTGTCGATGTTGACGACGACGCCACGGTTCAGTCCGTCGGATTCGGCTACGCCAACGCCGAGAACGTTGACGCGGCTCAGTTCGTCGATAGCCGCAACAACAGCACACACCTTCGTGGTGCCAATGTCGAGGCCGACTACGATACGTTCATTCATGGTACTACTTGTGTTGTGCCTGCAGTTGGTTCAGACTGCAAGCGATGGCATTGATCAGGACGTTTGCTCTCGGGTGACGATCTGGCCCTCGAAACGGAGGTCAATCAGTTCGTATTGGGTTTGCGGTCGCGTCAGAACGGCTTGCTGCCAGTAGGCTTGCAACCGGGTCAGCTTTTCGGCAAACCCATCGCGCCCGAGTCGCACAGGGATGCTGGGGTGATCGGAAACAGGCGTGGTGTAGACCCAGAGGTCACCCTCACGCCACGTAAAGTCGGAGAGCAGCGCGTCTTGCGTACGGTCGAGCGTAGGCAAGTCGCGCACGAGAGCCAGCAACGCATCATGGCTCACAGGCTGGCTCGGATGCTCGGGCAACCGTACGCCGCGCAGCAGCGGCACGTCGTAGGCCACGCCCGGCACAAACGGCATCTGGTATCCTGCGCCGTCGAGGTAGCGGTACGGACGGCCTTGGCGGTCGAGTACAAGCAGCACGGGTGTGCGCTCGGCCACTTCGATGATTAGCGTG
>CAYYHN010000340.1:0-5557 GCA_964471245.1 uncultured Rhodothermaceae bacterium
AAGGCGTAGAACTTAGCTTGAAGTCCTTTGCCCATTACATCGCCGATGGTGAAGAAAATCGACTTCCCATCAGGCGTTTTATGCCAGTCGAAGAGGTCACCCCCTCCTTGTTCTTTCGGCTTGTTGAAGAAGAAACATTTGTAGCCGTCGACATCCGGTAGGGATGTAGGCATAAGTTTCTTCTGGAAGTCCTCAGCAATCCGATTATCAAGCTGGCTCTGGAATTGTGCTTTGCGCTCCAACAGTTTGTTAGCGCGTGAAAGCAGGTATTCGATGTCGAACGGCTTGGTAATGTAGAAGTCAGCTCCGCCGTCTTCGCCTTTGAGGCGACTTTGCTCATCGGCCTTAGCTGTAAGGAAGATAAACGGGACCGCCTTTGTACGAGGGTCATGTTGGAGTGCGGCTTGTAAAGCAAACCCATCCATCTTCGGCATCATGATGTCGGAGATGATTAGGTCGGGCACTTCCTCTTTGATCTTGCGGAGTGCTTCTTCACCGTTGGCCGCCGTGCGAACATTGTAGAGCTTGCTCAACCGGTACTCCAACAAGCGCCGGAGCGTATGTTCGTCTTCAGCGACTAAAATGGAATATTCAGCCATGGATCCTGGTCGGCAGTAACAGTGAATTCGAGACGGAAGTGACCTTCGGTGGTCGCCGCGTACGAGAGTTCTCGTGTACACGCATCCAACATCAACAAGCCCATACCACGTTCGGGGCAGGGCTGGAGCAAGGCTTCGCGAATACCCAATTGGGCATAGAGGTCGAACCCTGTCGAATTATCGATGATGATACAATGTACCTCTTCTGGGTGAGGTGTAATGTTGACCCGTACCTCTGGTTGATGCCCTGCAAAATCGGCATGTTGCACGAGGTTAGCGAGCCACTCATGGACTGCTAACTTGACCAACTGGAGGGTATCTAGGTCGACACCACTAGGCAACAAATCACCCGTGTCCCAGCGTTCAAAAAGCCCGTGCACCTCATCAATGAGTGTGTCGAGGTCGTTATAACATTGGATGGCGCTATGCATGTTTTCGATGTTCAAAACACGACAAGGCAAAATCAGCCAATGCGCGTACGCATGGGGCTGAACAAAATGAACCAGCCACTGACTACAGCACGTACAGCTATTCTTGTGAAGCGTTGTACGTGCTGAGTCAGGACCGACGTTTAGCGCAAGGCTTCCCGTGCGGCTTCGACCGACGGGTACTGGCGGAATACTTTGTAGGTGCGGGTCAGTTGCACCACCACTTGGACTGGACGCGAAACCGCGGCGAAGACCACCTGCCCTTCCAGCGGCGAGATCTGCCGGTAGAGCGAGAAGATCGAGCCGAGCCCCGTTGAGTCGAGGATGCCGGTCTCTGAAAAGTCCAAGATGAAGTTGCGCACACCGGCGCGCACTTGGTCTTGGCAGGTCGACTTGAATTCGGCCGCATTGCGGAAGTCGAGCGCCTTGCCAATGCGGACAATGACCGTATCATGGCTGCTTTGCTCAATGGCGAAGCTCATTGTGGATAGCTGCATGGTAGAAATTCGGGTTGATGAACACAGGACTTGGCCTCTAGTATCGGCACCAAGCGCATAATCTAAAGCAGTTTTTTGCGCTGTACTTCTTCTTTCAGGACGGTTGGATCTTCTGTGTTCGAGCAGGTGTGAACATGAGTGATAATGCGTCAGATTGGTATGGCTTAAAGTTGATCCATATGACATCTTGCGAGCCCCTTCTGGTGGCAGAAAAATATTCCGCCTGTATGGAATGGGGCGTCAGGAAAACCCTCGAAATCGAGGCGTAAAGCCATGTTGCTGACATATGTATAGGTAGCCATGATGAGGGCAAAAGTGATACCAAACGGGTGGCCTTTTGGATAACTCAACCTTGCCAGCGAGGATTCCATGAACCTCTAGCTTGAGCCGTTGCCTTTTGCACCTGATTACGGGATCTTCAACCTAAGGACACAACGTTCATACCCAGATCTGGTGCGCAATAAGGTGGTATCCTGCCTACAGGACAAAGCGCACCTGCTCTTTCTCGATCACTGGCAGCCGTTGCAACATGCAGGTACGGTTCAGGACATGGGGACTTTTGCTGATAATGGCTAGCTTGCTGCTGGCCTGCAAGCGACGTGAAGCTCCGCCTGTTGGAGCCGAAGTCTTACCCTACGAAGAGGTACCCGCCCAAGAGTTTTGGTCGACGACGTTTTATGTCGGTGAGGGAGGGCGGCCTCGGGCGATCATCGATGCACCCTATATGGCCAATTTTGAGACGGTGGATAGCACTTATACCTTGCTTACCGCGCTCGATTCGCTTGGGCAGACCGGGCGGGTTGAAGCACTACTGTTTACGCCTGAAGGAGATTCGTCGGCAACATTAACCGCAAATCGGCTCTATTACGATGAGCGTCAACGTAGTTTTCGAGCAGAAGGACGAGTAATTGTGGAGACCAAAGCTGATCGCCGCTTGGAAACCGAGCAATTGACATGGTTAGAGTTCGAACGCCAGATTAATACCCCTGGCTTTGTTCGTCTTGTCTCGCCAACAGAAGAAGTCTTAGGTTACGGATTGGAGGCTGACGAAGACCTCGTCAACTACACCATCCGTAGTGGCACACAAAGCCGCCTCTCGGTGACTATTGAAGATGAAGAGGATGTTACCTCGGGCGAAACAGCAGGTAGCGAGTCGGGGGGATGATGAGACTAGCGAAGACCCAAAGTTGCTCAATAGCTTGGCGGGGCTTGTTCATCTGTGTGGCAATGCTGCTTATGGCGTTTCCCCTTCAGGCGCAGCGGGTGGTTACATGTCCTTCGTGGGAGATCTTGGAGCAGCGTCAAGAAAACGGACAGCAAATACGGCAATTGCGAGGCAATGTGCGTTGCCGCCAAGATGAAACACAGTTAGGAGCAAACTTGGTACAGCAGTTTCCTGCGCGCGATGCCGTGCTGTTACAAGGCAATGTAGAAGTGTTTGAGCGTGGTGATTCGCTATTTACCAATCGCCTTCGCTACAACCAGCGCACACGCGTAGGCCGTGCGTTGGAGCCCGTACGCCTCACAGATGGAGAAGTGGTGGTCAACGCGCCTACAGCGAGCTACTACAACGAAGAGAAACGGGCTACATTTACTGAAGGTGTTCAGCTTGTCGATAGTGTTTCCGTGCTTTCCAGTGACGGCGGTGAATACTTCTCTGACTCGAAGCAAGCCGAATTGTATGGGCGGGTTTATCTATTACAAGAGGCTCTCCGCTTACGGTCAGACTCGCTCACATTTTTCCGCGAGACCAACCTATCGATTGCACGCGGGAGTGTGTTTATCGACCGCCTGGTCGATACAGATGTGCCCGTTGATAGTAGCGGTCGCACGTTTCTGTTCAGCGATTATGCATGGTATGACGAACCAGCTGGCAGTAGCCGCCTTGAAGGCAATCCACTGTTGGTGCAACTCCAACCCGATTCCACCGGTGCCCTAACTGACACATTAGTCATTCAGTCGGAACGTATCAGTATTGCCGAGTCCGACTCATTGCAACGCGTGACGGCTGTTGCATCCGTGCAAATTTGGCAACGCGCATACGCTGCCGTCGCCGACTCAGTAGTCTTTGATCGCTTTCTACGTGATGGCACGGTAGTGCGGGAAGAATTGCGCCTCTATCATAACCCGCTGATGTGGGTGGAGCGCACAGAACTCTCAGGCGATACCATTCGCGTAGCAGTTCGAGAGGGCCGTGTCGATTCGTTGTTCGTCGATGGGTCCGGTTTTGTGGCACAGGAAGACTCGGTAATCGAGCGGATTCATCAGTTGCGCGGCCGGACGATTCGCGGGGCGTTTACCGACAATGCCCTGCGTCGCCTCGAAGTCGGGCCCAACGCCGAGGTGATTCGCTTCTTGGCCGATGATGGGGAGCCAAACGGTGCGCTGCGTGCCTTAGCTGATGGTGTACGCTTCGATCTTAACGCGGGTGAATTGCAACGTGTATCGTTTATCGAGGGCGTCGAGGGCACGATGTTTCCGGAAGGCACTGCGACCGAGCCTTTGGAACTGCAAGGGTTTCGTTGGCAACCCGAACGCCGCCCAGAGCGCATTGTCCTTTTAGAAGACCCGCGCTTTGTAGCTCGCGAAGAGGCTGGCGATCTCGGCGCATGGCCTGAAGAAACAGAGTCCATGCCTCCCTTCGTTCCTACATCTGAAGAGGAATCGGTGTCGCCGCCGGTTCAGCTTGTTCCCGTTGTCAATGATAGTGAAGCGCAGCAGCTTGACGATCAAATTGACGTCGCGGCAGGTGGATATGTTATCGTCGTGGCTTCCGAGGAGTCGAGTAATGCCGCAGAGGCCATCAGAGCTACGATAGCTACATTGGGTTATCCAACAGGCGTCTTGCCGTTCAGTGTGGGCGTTATCACGCGGTATCGTGTAGCACTGGGGCAGTTTTTCACGCAGGCAGCTGCATCGGCTGCGCGTGCACGGCTTCGTGCACAACTCCCTCCAGATGCATGGATCCTTGCGTTGTGATGGAGGTACATGCCCACGAATATCTCGTATGTGATTGCAATTCCTAACGATTGGCATGCCATTACTGGAAATTGAACAGGCTATTGATTGTTTCAAGCGTGGTGAACCTTCCGAGGCTATTCCATTGCTTGAAGGACTCGTAGAGATGGTGCCGACTTACGTGATTGCACACGTCCTACTCGCCCAAGCCTACGAGACGATTCAGGAAGATGCGCGTGCCAATGAGGCATGGAAACGAGCGTATCAGGTCATTCCAAACAGTCCGGCTTTGAAAGACGGGCAGTGGGGCGTAATCCCCCCGTCCGATGAGGGACTGATCGAACAGATCATGCAAAGCTTCCCGGATATTGAGGAGATCTCGCTCTCGCCAACCAATTGGCTCGAACGGGCGGAAGAGCTATTTCCTGAAGGCTTACCTCCACTTATGCCGGATGCTGATGAATCTGAGCCTACGACCGTGCTCCACAACGTTCCGCCTTTGCGGGCGATTGGGTTAACCAAACGCTACAAAAAACGCACGGTTGTGAAGGCAGTTGAGTTGGAAGTGCGCCAAGGTGAAATTGTTGGGTTATTAGGTCCCAACGGTGCTGGGAAGACGACCACCTTCTACATGATCGTAGGCCTTGTGCGGCCCAACGGTGGTGACATTTACCTCGGGGACCGCAAGATTACGCGCAAGCCGATGTACAAGCGTGCTCGCCTCGGTGTAGGCTACCTTGCGCAGGAGTCTTCGGTGTTTACACACTTGTCTGTCGAGGAAAATCTTTTTGCCGTGCTAGAATATCAGCGTATGAGTCGTGCGGCGCGTAGGGAGAGAGTGGAAGAACTCATTAGCGAATTTGGCTTAGAGCGCGTACGCAAGTCCAAAGGCTACATGCTTTCAGGCGGGGAGCGACGTCGTTGTGAGATTGCCCGTGCGCTTGCTACACGTCCCAGCTT
Source organism: uncultured Rhodothermaceae bacterium (assembly GCA_964471245.1). GTDB lineage: Bacteria > Bacteroidota > Rhodothermia > Rhodothermales > CAYYHN01 > CAYYHN01. The sequence goes on from CAYYHN010000340.1 coordinate 5,443, forward strand.
CTTTTTGCTCGATGAACCCTTTGCTGGTGTAGATCCGATTGCCGTCGAGGACATCCAGAGCATCGTCGCAAGCCTTAAGAAAAAGGGTATCGGTGTGCTCATTACCGATCACAAC
>CAYYHN010000341.1:0-5552 GCA_964471245.1 uncultured Rhodothermaceae bacterium
TCGGTTTGGTAGTTTTCCATGATATGGTCGTAGACGATCTTGATTCGGCCGAGATGGGCTTCATCGAAGTCTAGCGCATATTCCTCAGAACATATTTCTACCACATCGTCGGCCTCAACCAACACTTGCAGGAGTTCGAGCAAACTTAGCAGTTGCGACAGGCCCTCTTGATCGAGCAAGCGGTGTATGATTGTATCAGCACGCGCTTTCGTCCCTTCTTGAAATGCTAGGCCGCGGCGGGCATGACCGAACAGTTGTTTGACAGCGTAGAGTTCCGGGCTATCCAGGAATGCATGTCCTAGGAACGTGGGCGTCATCTGGATAACGACTTGGTCACATTCCACGTCAGTCGTGAAGCCATGCGGGAGGTTGGCCCCGAACATGACTAAGTCCTTCTCCTCATACGCGGAAATCTGATTGCCAACGAACCGGCGACCATGACTTGTTCGTGTATAGCAGATTTCTATTTCTGGATGGAAGTGCCATGCTTGGCTTAGGCGAGGGCGGCTGAGCCGATGGACGACCTTGGCCATAAACGAACGCTCCGGCGATCCAACGATAGTTTCAAACTCAGGCTTCATAGGCGGACTGGCAAGGCATACACAATAGCCTACAAAATAGCCTGATATAGAACAGAATAGTATAGAATAGTGTCAGTGTTGGATAGTTTTCTGTGATCACCATCATGAAAAGCGCTTTTTCTTTGTGGGGAAGCAATCTTCCACCCTTGACAAGAGGCTTTTCCTATGCAACGATCAACCCACACAACGCAATTTTTCCAGCACTGTTTTTTGCTGCTCCTCAGCTTGCTTGCCATTGGCTTGCTCGCCCACACAACGAACGCGCAGGGTACCCTTTCGGGTACGGTTTCAGGCGATGATGGCGAGGTCTTGATCGGCGTAAACATCCTCGTTCAGGGGACGCTCATTGGGACGGCTTCCGACCTAGATGGAGGGTATACCTTGCAGGTCCCCGCAGGTGAGCAGACGATCGTCTTTTCGTATACTGGCTTTACGACCTTCGAGTTGAGTATCGTCGTAGAGGACGGAGCAACCTACACGCAAGACGTCGTCCTGAACGTCGACAACCTAATGCTAGATGAACTGGTTGTGACGGGTTCTTTTGTGGGACGTACGCAGAAGGAATCACCCATGTCGATCACGCTGCTCAGTGCGGCGCGACTGGAGCAACTCAGCAGCAACTCACAGGCCGATGTGCTCCGTACCATTCCAGGCATCACCGCTGAAGGCGGTGGAGGTGAGGTGGCCTCCAACGTGTTCGTCCGCGGGATGCCTTCTGGAGGTCAATACCAGTTTACCCCCTTACAGGTGGACGGGCTGCCGGTGCTGAGCACATTCGGTCTAAACTCGTCGGCCCACGACGTGTACTTTCGCAATGACATTGGCATTCGGAATCTAGAATTCGTTCGTGGGGGATCATCGACGCTCTTTGGAGCTGGCAGTGTGGCAGGGATCATCAACTACACGAGTGCTACAGGATCGTTTGAGCATGTCAACAAGGTGCAACTTGAAGCAGCCGAAGGTGGCCGTGTCAAGATGGACTTCTTCACTGCTGGGCCGCTCAGCGATAACCTGTTCTATGCGGTCTCTGGCATGTACCGCTACGACGACGGTCCGCTCGATACCGGCATGCCGACACGCGGGTATCAGCTGCGGGGCAACATCAAGAAGCTGTTCAACGATGCCCGAAGCACGCTCACGATCTATGGCCAGATGATCAATGACAACGTGCAGTTTTACCTGCCGTATCCGCTGGCCAACGACAGTGGCCAGCGCGAACGCCCCGATGGCAACGACGGCGAGACGGTCTACACGACGCTGACCCGCCAAGCTACGGACTTTTCGTTCGACACGCCTTTTGGGCGATTCGAGTCCCCGATTCTCAATGGCGTCATCACGAAAGGCGGCTACGTGATGGTGCATCTGGAGCACTCGTTCGGCAACGACTGGCGCCTGTCTTCGAAGGCAAAGGCCGCCAGCTATGATCACTGGTTCAACCTGTTCCTCGATGGCGACGGCGTGCACAACGTCCCTGAAACGCAGGCGTCCTTTCTCTCGGATCGCAGTTTGCCCGCCAACGCCTCCCTCACCTATGCAGACGACGGCTCGCGGTTGGCTGCTGGTGACCTCCTCTTCCAGAACAGGATCCTTGATCGCCAGCGCCCCATGGAAGAGTTGGTCGGCGAGACCTACCTCACCAAGACCGTTGGGATTCACAACCTCAGCATCGGCACGTTCATGGCCAACACCAAAGCGGAGGACAACAACTGGATCACCAACTTCGTCGGGGACTTCCGCGATGCGCCTCGTATGGTCAACGTGGCCTATACCGATGACCAAGGGAACGATGTAGCCTTCTCGACAGGCGGATTCATCTCCGGAAGCCAGACCTCCAACCGCTATCATGAAAGCCGGAAGATTGCCGTCTTCGTGGGTGATGAAATCAACACGGAAGACTACAGCGTCGACATCGGGGTGCGCTGGGAGCAGGCGTCGGGTCTCATCAGCCGCGAGACGGGTGTGGGCAGCAACACGTTCCAGAAGGGCGAGGTCTCGACCAGCGGTGTCGCTGTGGCGCTGGCCGGCCTCTACCGCCTGAACGACGATCTGAACGTGTATGCCAACGCGTCTCGCGGCTACTTCTTCCCCGAGTTGCGTTCAGTGTCGTTCCCGCTGCCGGGCGTCCCGCAGAGCTATGAGCCGGAAACGGTGATCCAGGGGGAAGCCGGTGTCAAGTACAGCAGCCCCAAGCTCGCTGGCACGGCCGCTCTCTTCTTGGTCAACCTCGATGACCGGCGGAGTGTCGACTTCATCAACGACCCGAACAACCCGTCGCAGGTGATCGAGGAAGTCCGGATCCAAAGCACCCGTACGTTCGGTGTTGAAGCGACCGCCGACTACGAAGTTGCTGACGGCCTCAACGTGTATGGGAATGCAACCTTCCAAAATCACGAGTTCACGAAAGTCGAAGGCAACCCAGACCAAGAAGGCAACGAGTTGCGCCGGCAGCCCAACGTGATGGGGATGGCGGGCGTGCGGTATGAACGCGATGGCTTCGATGCCAATCTGTCCGGCAACTATCTAGGGAGCAAGTTTGCCAACGACGCTAACACGGTCGAGTTAGACGCCTTCAGCATCGTCCGGCTAGATGCAGGCTACAGACTTGCATTGGGAGACCGTGAGTCCCTGCGCCTTGGCTTGTCCGTGTTCAACCTACTCAACGCAGACGGCGTGACGGAAGGCTCCCCACGCCAGGGCGATGCGCAAACCGGCATCAGCGACTTCTTCGTGGGTCGCCCGATCTTTCCACGGCGGATCTTCCTGCGCGCAGCATTTAACTTCTAGTGCGCTGACGAGATCGCCCCTCTGCCGATACAGTGGGGGCGGTCTCGTCTTCCTTTCTTCCTGCCTGAGTCTGCTCACGCGGCTAGAAAGAGGGATCTTTACCTCCACCGCACCTCTTGCTTCGCCCGTCTATGAACACAACCGAACTTGTCGACGAAGTCGCACGCATTCTGACCCTGAACTGGCGAGACGGCTTCACAGTACCCACGAACCGACTCTATCCCTTCCAGTGGAACTGGGATTCGGGGTTTACCAGCCTCGGCCACAGTTACTTTCGGATGGACTACGCGATCCGTGAGTTGGAATCCCTGTTTGCGAGCCAATGGGAAAACGGGTTGGTACCCCACATTGTATTCCACCAAGAACACGAGGAAAGCTATTTCCCAAACCACGATTTCTGGACAAGCCACGTAAACTCCGGTGCACCACAACGCCCAAAGTCGTCCGGGATTACCCAGCCAGCCGTGCATGGCTTCGTGCTAGAAAACTTGTTGGAAAAACACCCAGATGATGAAGAGCTGATTGCGTTTGCCAAGCACCTCTTTCCCAAGGTCGTAAAGAACCACCGATTCTTTTACCACTATCGCGATCCTAATCGTGAGGGACTGACGTTCATCTTCCACCCTTGGGAATCGGGCCGCGACAACTCGCCGTTGTGGGACCAGTCACTGGATCGCATTGCGATCAACGCGGATACGCTTCCCAACTATCAGCGTAGGGACATCCACATTGCGCCTTCGGATGAGCGACCGACGTCCTACCAGTATGACCGGTATGTCTACCTGCTGCAACTGGGTAAGAAGTACCGGTACGATGAAGCAGGTATCTTTGAAGAAAGCCCGTTCCTTGTGCAGGATACCCTGATGAACGCTGTGCTGATCAAGTCAAACCAGAGCCTGATCAACATCGGCAAGCGGTTTGGGCTTGATGTGGGCGAGGTGGAGGAATGGCAACAGCAAGCCAAGCCACGCTTTGCGGAAAAGCTCTGGAATGACGCCCTTGGGACGTTCACATGCTACGACATGCGAGGTGATACCCCCATCGCCCACAACGAGATCGGCGGGTTGGTTCCGCTCTATGCAGGCATTCCATCTCCCACCCAAGCCGAGCGGCAGCATGCCTATCTCGCCGCCTTGAGTGCTCGGGGCTACTACCTCTGCCCGAGCTTCGATGTGGACAGTCCGCTCTTCGACTCCAAGCGCTACTGGCGAGGCCCGGTCTGGCCGCAGATGAACTGGATGATCCATCACGGTTTGAACGTCTACGGGTATTCGGAAACGGCCCATATCGTCCGTGCAGACCTGATTGCGCTGGTCAGCAAGCTCGGATTCTACGAGTATTTCGAATCCCAGAAGGAGTTGGTAGCCCACCTGACGGCAGGCTATGGCGGCGGTGACTTCTCGTGGACAGCCGCCTGCACGCTCGACTTGATGAACGACCTCCTGACCGAGGTGGATCAGGGCTAAGCAGACGAGGGAAGACTATGACAATGCTGGACTGGGTCATCATCGTCGTGTACCTGCTGGGGATGATAGGCCTCAGCGTGTACCTAGGACGCGGCCAAAAAGACGAAGAGGACTACTACGTTGGTGGGCGCCAGCTCCCATGGTGGGCCGTTGGCATCTCGACCATGGCGACGCAGACCTCGGCCATCAGCTTCATCTCTATCCCGGCCTTCGTCGCCCTCAAAGAGGGCGGAGGGCTAACTTGGCTCCAGTACGAATTAGCCGTGCCGCTGGCGATGATTGCTGTGATGGTCCTGCTGATTCCCTTCTTCCGTGACTTGGAACTCGTCAGTGTATACGAATACTTAGAGATGCGCTTTAGCCCAGCGGTGCGCACCTTAGTTAGTGCCGTATTTCTGATCAGTCGGGGGCTAGCGACCGGCGTTGGGGTTTACGCCAGCGGTATCGTGTTGGCCGTGTGCCTCGGCATTCCGCTCTGGCTGACCATCCTGATGATCGGGGTCGTGACGATTATCTACGATACGATAGGTGGCATCACGGCCGTTGTCTATTCGGATGTGATCCAGATGGTGGTCCTGCTGGGAGGTATCATCGTGTGCATTTTCTATGCGGCTGATGTTGTGGGTGGATTTGGTGCCCTGTTTGCTGCGCTGCCTGCGGAGCGCTGGCAGGCTATCGACGCGTCGACAGGCTTAGGAAGCGGAGGAGACGTGCCGTTCTG
>CAYYHN010000342.1:0-5546 GCA_964471245.1 uncultured Rhodothermaceae bacterium
CACTGGCAGCCACACGGCGGTTATAGTCGATGGCTTCTTCGCGGATTGGTTTGTAGCGCCGCGTAGGGAAGGGGTAGTCGCCAATCTCCATCAACTCGGGTGTGGAGAAAAACTCAAGGTTTGTCGGGTAGCCGAGGAAGGAGTTGAGCAATGCTCCTTTTTCAATCAAGCGGACACGCAATCCGGCGCGCTGAGCTGCAATGCCGCAGGCAAGTCCTACCGGTCCGGCTCCGATAACGATGACGTCAACCATAGATGTGTTGCTTCGCTTAGATGGATGTGTTCAAACAGGCAGGGCAGAAGCCCTGTTTCGCGAAGAACAAATGAGGTGAAGCAGCTTAGGCGCGTCGCTCGCGGAAAAAGGCTTGGAGCAAGGCGGTAGCCCGTTCAGCTTCCACGCCGGATATAATGTCGACGTGGTGGTTGAGGCGGGGGTCCTGTGGAATGGTGTAGAGGGTGGAAGCGCTGCCTGCTTTTTCGTCGAAGGCACCGAACACGAGGCGGTCGAGGCGGGCCCATACGATGGCACCTGCGCACATGGGGCAAGGTTCGAGTGTGACGTAGAGCGTGCAACCGCTGAGGTTCTTGCTGCAGAGTGTTTCACAAGCCGCTGTAATGGCGACCATCTCGGCATGTGCCGTTGGGTCGTTGAGTTTTTCGACCATGTTGTGCCCACGTCCCACGATGCGTTGCCCATGCACGACGACGGCACCAACAGGTACTTCGCCCATGTCGTATGCCCGCTCAGCCTCACGCAATGCCGACTTCATCCAGCGTCGGTGCGGTGTCAGCAAGCTCGAAAGCCCTGTGTATTCCATCGTCCATCTCCTCCCAATCTGGTCCCGTATGTGCTAGACTGCACCCGGGGAAGGTTGGCGTGTAAGCGGCATCGTCATGCAACGTGGGCCACCGCGGCCGCGCGATAGCTCGTGGCCAGCCAGCTTGATCGCGATCTTTTCGCCGGGTTCGAACCCACTCTCGGCATGATAGTTGAGGAAGCCTTGTGCCGAGACGACGTGGTAGCCGTTGCGCCGCATCCGCGCGAATGTCTGCGGATTGCGCTCGTAGCCTATGACAACACCCGGAGCGGGCGAGAAGAAGTTGGCTCCATCCGTCCACTGCTCGCGCTCTTGGCTGAGCAGGTCGTTGCCACCACACGGAATGAATGTGATGCTACGATCCAAAGCGCGCTCCAACGCTGACTTGACATCGTGCTCTATGGTCGTATGGAGTCGGTCGGGTGCGTCGCCTGCGGAGAAGCGCACTACGTTGCTCAAGCCTTCGAGTTCGATGAACGGTGGGTAGACCACACATTCATTCGGTGAACTGAACGTAAAAATGGTGTCGAGGTGCATGCAGGCACGCCGTTTGGGCAGGTTCACCATGATGACGTGCTCCACCGATGTACGTGCAAACAATTGCTGCGCAACCGAGATAATCGCCCCGAACGATGTCCGCTCCGAGTGCCCAATCAGCACCACTTCGGGACTGACGACGAGTAGGTCGCCGCCTTCAAATGTGACGCCCGCAGGTAAGCGGATGATCTTGTCTCGGCTGTCGGCAAAGCCTGCATGGTGGGTCAGCACGACGTTCATGATAAGGCCTTCGCGAGCACGGGCAGCCGTCGTCGGGTTGCTGGCGATGATGTGATCAGTGACGACCGCTGAAACATCGCGTGTAAACATCAGGTTCGGTAGCGGCTGTGCATTGATCTGCAAGCCTTTGGGCGCTTCGCCTGTAAGTGCAAACCAGTGCAACTCATCTGGACTGAGCTGCTTGAACTCATGTTCGAAGGCTTGGAAGTTTGCCGACGCCATGATGCGGCAGAACTGGTCGATCAAGTCGTAGCGGGCTGCTTCATTTTCCAGCGCTTCGCGGAGTAGCGTACTAATCTGCAAGACGCCACCTTCACGGCCAATGATCTTATCGAAGACCGCGCACATTAGGGCGTGCTCTTTCTGTGCATGGCTTACAAAAAGAATGTCTTCAAATAGTAAGTCTTCCAGTCGCGAAGGGGCAACATGTGCCATCTCAGCTCCCGGTGTATGCACGACGACACGTTCGAGTAGGCCTGTTTCCGAGGTGACGTGAAAGCGGTACGCCGTCGAGGTTGGTGCCATTGTATCGGTAGCCATGATCCACACAGAAGGTTGGTCAGTGGTGGGCACGGCCAAAAAAAGAGCACCGTGCGTTGCAGGGCGCTCAAGATAGGGGGCGAGGTGCAGAAGCACCAGGCAGCGTCACGAAACGGCGGTCAATAGCCGCGTCTTCGTTGCTGAAAGAGGCTGACAAACCGCAGGATGATGGCGAGCAGAAGCAGCAACAGCAGCGCTTTGAGTGCCAGCGCAATGAAGAACTTAGCAACCTGCAAGATGTTGCCAAGCAGCAATACTGCCACCAACACCACAATGGCGACAACTATCCATCGCAAGATCTGCTGAATGTCCATCGAAATAGCGTTGGGTGTAGGTCAGTTCAAAGTATAGTCGAAGAAGACTCCGTTGGGTCGTGCCTCGCCATCATCGTCGAAGCCACCTATGAGCAGTATTCGGGTGGCTCCGTAATTAGTTGCAGTAAGTCCAAAGCGCTCGCCCATGATGGGTTCCACCGAGGTGGGAAGCTTCACGAAGCGATCCGCACGCTCAAAATAAAGCTCCTGTGTATCAACTGCCAAACCCGGATCGCCTGCACGGCCACCAAAAAACCCAACGATGCCTTGGCGCATATATTGCCCTGCGTGGCCTTTGCGTGGGATAAAAGGTGCATTGATAGGACCTGCAAAAAGGCTGATTGGGTCGCCATAATCGAGGATGAAGCCGATGTCTTCCCGTGCATCGCCTAGAAATGCGCTACTCCGTACCACGTAGCGCCGGATGAGCCCAGTTTCGCCGCCTGTAAGTGGGGTTTGGGTATGCTCGGCAATCGCTTCGATAAATGGCCCTTGGTTCGGTGTCTGGGCAATCAGCGTGTCGCCGCGCAGCAAAAAGCTACGTAGGTCACTCCGGGTGCCCATCCGTGGTGTCGCATTCGTACCAATATTTCCCCGCCCGCCGAGTACTTCTACAAACGTGTTGCCAGCTACGGAGCGTACAACAGCGGTGTGAAAGGTCCGCTGAATAGGGTTGCCATCTGTAAAGGGAACATCTATGAATGTACCTGCACTGGGGTCGAAAATCTCGGCTGTTGCCACAAGATCACTGAGTTCTTCGGGTTGTCCTGTACTGCTGCCACCTAACAGTAGGATGCGTCCATCCGGTAAACGTGTGGCAGTGTGGCCGAGTCTAGCTGTAAGCATATTGCTGCCTTCCGGTCCACTGAAACGGTCGTTGCCGAAGGGAAGCTGTTGGACGATATCAAGCGCTGGACCGTTTTCGCTGCGTGTGCCACCAAAGGTCCAAACCGTCCCCAACAACGTAATAGCGGACGCATGATGGCCTACAGGGGTTTCAAGTTGCGGGCCTTGCACATAGTTGTGCGGCATGTAGATGGCATACAGCGTATCTGTCCTCGAAATGTTGCCTTCGTCCGTGGCTGTAATGGCGACGATATTCGGGCCTGGTACCAGTTGGAGCAACGCTTCCCATTCGTCACGGGTCTGGTTGTAGTTCATCGGTAGTGGCCCAATCTCTAGTCGCGTCACATCGCGAAAGGACGAAGCTTTGACGCGTAGTACCACTTGGTCGTCTACGAAAACCTCGTCGAAGTCGGGTGCAAGCACCTCGATCATTGGTGGGCTTTCTTCGACGAGAGGGCGCTCGCAACTGAGCAGCAAGCCGCCAAAAAGGAGGAGCAAGGAGAAGGGAATACGACGCATCAGTCCGAGGGGTAGCACACCTGTTGGAGGACGAGACCATGGGCAGGCGCAGCAGGCCCCGCTACGCGGCGGTCGCGTGCGGCAAGGATGCGTGGCAAGTCGTCCAGCGGACGTTTTCCACGGCCAATCTGAAGCAGGGTTCCAGTGATGGCACGCACCATGCCGTGCAAAAATCGGTCGCCTACGATGCGTAAGACCCAGTCGTTTGGCCGAGGCTCAGCTAGCCAGTGCGCTTCGTAAATGGTACAGACGCGGTTGGTGGTCTCCGACTTGGTGCGGCAAAACGAACTAAAGTCGTGCGTACCCAACAAGTCCATGGCGGCGGCATTCATGGCATCGAAGTCGGGGACTGGGCGAAGTGCGTAGCGGGTATGCTGGTCGAGGGCGCGTGGTTGGGTCGTGGCGTGATAGTGGTAGACGCGGCGGTAGGCGTCGTAACGTGCGTGGAACGTGTCGGCTGCTTGCTGCAAGCCGAGGATGGCAATGCTCACCGGAAGCAAGCCATTCAGTGCACGCTGCGTGCGGTAAGTGTCAAGTGGTGCATCGGTCCTGAAGTGTGCCACCTGCCCACGTGCGTGCACACCCGTGTCCGTCCGCCCAGAGCCTACGATGGCGTGTGGAGTGCGGAGTGCAATGGCTAGTGCGTCCTCAATGGCAGCTTGCACCGAGGGCTGATCCGGCTGAATCTGCCACCCGCTGAACGGGCTGCCGTCGTATTCAATGTCGAGTCGGTAGGTGGGCATTAGAAGAGGAAAAGCGAATGCTAGGGTGTGGCGTCGGTGCGGGAGCACAAAGATACAACGGCAAACACTAGTGGCGACTTGCAATCGAGGTGGCTAAGCCCAATCTTGAGGTGGAAGGCAGGATCAGTAGTGAACGGAATCGGAGAATGGCCCTTCCTACACGCATTTACTTGACGGGGTTCATGGGCAGCGGCAAGAGCACGCTCGGCCCGATGGTTGCCAACGTGGTTGGTTACGACTTCATGGATCTCGATGCTATCATCGAAGCGATGGCACGCAAACCTATTCCGCAGATCTTTGCGGATGACGGTGAGGTCGCTTTTCGTGCACTCGAAGCCCAAGCCTTGCGCCTGACGACAACCTACGAGCGTATGGTGGTGTCGCTAGGTGGTGGAGCGCTCACGTTTGAAGCGAACCTGCAATGCGCCTTGGCATATGGCACCGTCATCTACCTACGCGTCCCGCTCGACATGCTCGTGCAGCGCCTCTACCACAGCCCCAATCAGCGCCCGCTCCTCCGCGATGCCGATGGTCACCGCCTGAGCAAAGATGCCCTTCGCGAAAAAGTCGCCGCGATGATGGATCGTCGCGCCCACTTCTACGAACGCGCACATCTCGTCATCGACGTAGGCCCGCAGCGCGTCGGGGTGGCGGTGGATGAAGTCGTGCGTGCACTGCGCCGGCGTGCAGATTAGCGACTGAGCCGAAACGACTGCCGATGCACTGGGCTTGGGCCGTGGGCAGCGAGGGCTTCGTAGTGTGCTTTGGTTGGATAGCCCGCGTTTTGTGCCCAGCCATACATCGGCCACACTTCGGCAAGGTCACGCATAATGCGATCTCGTGTCACTTTAGCCACGATGGAAGCAGCGGCAATCGACAGGCTGCGCGCATCCCCTTTGATCACCGTTTGCGCCGGCATTGTCAGCCCATCGGGGATCATGTTGCCGTCGATCAATGCCATGGCCGCAGCAGGTGACAGCGCGTCCAGC
>CAYYHN010000343.1:0-5538 GCA_964471245.1 uncultured Rhodothermaceae bacterium
TGTGTAGATGGCATTGTCGATTTCGTTCACCGCAACGGCCGTTTCGCCATTGGTCAGCCCAGTCGGTAATGCTGAGGTGTTTGAGTTGGTCGCATCGGCTTGCCAGACACCGCTGCCCTCGCTGTTCAGGCCATAGACAAAAGACGGAGCGGCGTCGCTGCCTTGATACGCCAAGATTTGGTCGCCGCTGCTGGAAAATGCCACGCCTGAGACTGTCGGGGTCACCACGGTGCCAGCTGTGATTGCACTGCTGGCCGTCCACGTGAACGTGCCTTCATTGGCGCGAAACGTGCCGTCAGCTTTCCAGCCGTTATCGGTAAACGTGATCTGCGTGCCCATTGGCAAATCGGCTAGGGCCACAAACGCGAATTCATCGGGGTTGTCGTAGTTGAACCCCACAATGGCGATGTCTCCGGGGTTGATCGTCTGCGCATGTGCGGGGAGATAGATAGCAAAGGCGATCGTGAGGCTTAAGCAGAGGACGCAGCGCATGAGATGGCAGGATTGAGAGCGGTACAAACAGGCGCAAACATACAAATCCACAACGCTCGGTGGATTCTAGAACTGTTACCAATGCACGAAGAGTCGCGGAAATATGCCGTGTCAATTGCTATCTGCAGATACAAAGCAACGTTGTGTTTGTGCGTTGGTCTAGTGCATGCAAGCATACTCCAAGCATCTCCATGATTATCCCTGCGAAACGCCGTCACGTAGCCCAACACGTTCCTACATCATCTCTTGCTGATATCGGTTTTCTGTTGCTCATCTTTTTCCTCGTAGCTGCGTCCATCGATATCGACACAGGCATTGGCATGACGTTGCCCCCGGTGTCAAACCACGAACCGCCACCGATCAAGACTCGCAACGTCCTTGCAGTCGCTATCAGTGAAGACGGACGCATACTCGTTGAGCAAGATCTGATCTCTGTTGATGCGTTGCGTGCAGAAGTGCAGCGTCATGTTGCGAACTGCCTACCCGCCTATACGTACGGTTGCAGCGATGCGTATGCCGAGCACCCGCGCAAAGCCGTCGTCTCGATAAAGACAGCCGAAGGGACACCCTATGCAGACTATATCGCTGCCATGGATCAGATTTGGCTGGCCTATTGGGCACTCTGGGATCAGGAAGCGGTGCGCTTGGGCTATGCAGACTACGATGCGTATCGGAGCAGCCTTATGGGGCGGCAAGCAGTGGATGCCGTTCGTGCAGCCTTTCCCCCACAAATCTCGCTTGCTGAGCCTGATCAACCATAAAAAACGGCGCGACCCTTTGTTAAAGATCGCGCCGCCGTACTTGGATGGCTGTGGCTAGCTATTGATAGATCTTCAGCCGTTGCCCTGCCCGAATGCGGCTGGACGACAGACTGTTCCACTGCTGCAGCTTGCTTACCGTTACGCCGTAGCGGCTTGCAATCTTGCCCAAGGTGTCGCCGCGGCGTACGCGATACGTGACGACGCGTGACTCCGACGAGGATGAACCGCCATTGGTATAGATGGTCAAGCGCTGGCCCGCGTTGATCCGGGTGCCGCGCAGATTATTCCAACCTTGGATGTCGGATACGCTGACGCCATATTTCTTGGCGATGTTGTTCAGGTTGTCGCCGCGACGTACGCGGTAGGTGACCTGCGTTTGGCTGGAGCTAGATGAACTCGTTGCGGCTGTCGATCGATTGGGGTTGTCGCCGTAGACTGTCAGGCGCCGCCCTACGTTGATACGCGAGCCACGGATACCGTTCCAGTTGCGTAACTGCGAGACCGTCACGCCATAGCGGGCAGCAATCTTGCCCAGCGTGTCACCGCGGCGTACGCGGTAGGTCACGCTGCTGCGTTCCGAGGACGACGACGAAGTGGTCGTTCGATTGCTAGCCGTGCGTACAGGGGGCGTAGTATTGGATGCGACCGCAACATTGGCTGGACGCGTAGCGGCAATAGGCCGCCGGATGTAGCTGCTGTATTCAATGGTGCGGCGCTCTGTGTCAGCGAGCACCATCAGTGGGGCGTCGCCGTCGTATGTCTCCACAGGCACGACCAAGCGTTGGCCGACGCGAATGGTGTTGCTACGCAAGCCGTTGCGCTGCTTAAGGTCGGCGACCGAGACGCCATACTGGCGGGCAATCTTGCTGAGCGTGTCGCCGCGGCGGACGCGGTAATCGGAGGCAGCACGGCGTTGGCGAGGCGGGTTTGCGGCATAGGCCGCCAAGAAGGTGTCGTACGTACCCAGCGGGATGCGGACGTAGTAGGCCCCGTTTGAGGGCGGCAGCGTGTTGCGGCGTAGTTCTGGATTGAGGGCCCGGATCGTGGCCTCATCCGTCCCCGCCATTGTCGCAATGTCTTCTAGCGCGATCATGCCTTGCACCGGCATATAGTGGTACGCATAGCGCGGTGATGGCGTTGTCGGTGGCTGCAAACCGAAAGCCGTCGGGTTCGAGACGATCAGCGAAGCCGCGATGTACATGGGGACATAGTTGCGCGTCTCGCGTGGGATGTACGGATAGATATCCCAGAACGTAGGGTTTTCGATCCCCTTTTCGCGCGCCCTGCGCTTGCCCCGGTTGATGCAGCGCGGGCTGCAGTTGTAGTTGGCAAGCGCGAGGTGCCAGTCGCCATGGATATTGTAGAGGTCGCGTAGGTGGCGGGCCGCTGCCCGTGTCGCTTTCTCCGGATCCATGCGCTCATCAACCCAACTGCCCGCTTCTAAACCATAGGCCCGGCCGGTAGCAGCGATGAACTGCCACATACCGACGGCCTTGGCCCAACTGCGGGCACGCGGATTTAGCCCACTCTCGACGAGTGCGAGATACTTTAACTCATCCGGCACGCCTTCTTCTGCGAAGATCCGCTCGATCATGGGGAAGTAGGTTTCCGCGCGACGCATCCAGTGGTTGACGTTGCGGTCTGGGTTCTTCAAGAGAAAAGCAATGGACGACTCGACGAGCCGGTTCATCGTCATGGGCACCGTCGTCGGAAGCGGCTGAATCTCGAGCGTTTGAATGCTCTCCAGCAGCGGATCTTCGACGGCGTTCAGTGCGGCAAACATGTCGGCGCGGAAGGCGAAGATCTCGCCTGTTGGGATGTAGAGCGTGTCATTCGGCCCGTACATGCCTTCGTATTCGGTGACAAGGGTGCGGTAAAGCTCGCGGAAGCGCGTGTCTTGCACCATACCCGGCTGCTGCGCCAGTGTGGCGATTTGGTCCAACGCTTGGCCGAGCAGCTTGCTTGCTTCATCTTGGTCTTGACGTGCCTGCGCGGTCAGCAATTCGGCTTGCAGTTGGTAGACCTCACTGAAACGCTGCAAGATTTGGCTTTCAGTAAGCGTCCCTACCACGCCAGACCAATCCTGCCCTATCACATAAAGCGGGTGCGAAGGGGGTTCTGTAAATAACACCTCAGGTGGTTGAATAGGGACACGCTGTGGGGCAACCTCTTGGGCATCCACAGGCAAAGCAATGAGTGTGATCCACAGGGTGAGTAGACCAGACAAAAAGTAGCGACGCACAGATTCCTCCTCGAAATGAACGTACAACGGGTAGGACTTGATAGTTTGACCCCGATGCGAGATGCAGGATTAGTAAGATGCCCTTGTTCATGGTGGCGGGGAAAAGGGCACCGAGGTGATGTGGCCTCAGGGGCTGCATTCGCATTTCGGGTTGGCGAAACCCTCAGGTGCAGCGTATGCTGCATGGCGACCCAACGAAAACAGCCTCCGGTTTATTTTACCGGATGTTAATAGTGTATTCATCACGACCAATATACAACCTTGTTCCCGCTTCTGGAGCCAAGAGGATTAAATAACCCAAGTTGTGTGGTAGGCCACCCATCCATCTTGAGGGATGGATCGTTTGCAGAGATGGAAAGGGTAGCGTTAATCAGGGCTTGGACAATTCCTAGAGCATGCTGCTGCCTGTAGCTGACAACCCTATCCCATGCGCTCAAGCACAATCTGGAGGGTCCGTCGAATTGGCTCAGCCGCACCCCATAAAAGCTGATCTCCAACGGTGAACGCCGTCACGTACTCCGGTCCTAAATGCATTTTTCGCACGCGCCCAATAGGTACGCTCAGCGTTCCTGTAACCGCCGCAGGAGTCAGTGCACGTGTAGTAGCCTCCTTGTTGTTCTGGATTACTTTGACCCACTCATTGGCTTCGGCAAGTATAGACTCGACCTCATCGAGCGGCACATCTTTGTTCAGCTTGATAGTCAGGCCTTGGCTGTGGCTTCGCATAGCGCCAATGCGTACACAGATCCCATCGATTGGGATCGGGTTGTCTTCACGACCAAGGATCTTGTTGGTTTCGGAATAGCCTTTCCACTCTTCGCGGCTCTGCCCGCCCTCCACCTCGCTGTCAATCCAAGGGATCAGGCTGCCTGCAAGCGGCACGCTGAAGTGGTCAACAGGGAAAGATCGGCCTTGCATCGCGCGGAGTACGTTCCTATCGATGTCGAGGATGGCGCTCGCCGGGTCGTCGAGTGGGGCACCAGCAGCTGCCCCGATTGCTTTCATTTGCGCAATGAGCTCCCTCATGTTCTTGGCGCCAGCACCCGAGGCCGCTTGGTAGGTCATAGACGAAACCCATTGGACGAGCCCAGCCTTGAAGAGCCCATCGACGGCCATCAGCATGAGACTCACCGTGCAATTGCCGCCAATGTAGTTCTTGATTCCCGCAGCAAATGAGCGGTCTATCATATCGCCGTTGACGGGATCCAATACAATGATCGCGTCATCCTGCATGCGCAAGGCCGATGCCGCATCGATCCAATATCCGTCCCATCCGGCATCCCGAAGCTTAGGATAAACTTCTTTGGTGTAATGCCCGCCTTGGCACGTCACAATGATGTCAAGATCCTTTAGGCTCGATACATCGCGGGCATCACCCAATGGTTTTGCTCCTTCGCCCACATCTGGCCCATCTCGGCCAACCTGTGATGTCGAGAAGAAAAACGACTCGTACCCTGCAAAATCCGACTCCGCGCGCATGCGTTCCATGAGCACCGAGCCCACCATACCGCGCCATCCGACGAATCCTACTTTCTTCATGCTGCTCTACTTGTTTATGGGTTGGTTCTTAATCTGTTCGGTTAATGCCTCTGTCAGCTTGTCCTCAGCCGCATCGAACCCCTAGGCACGCGGCGCGCACAAGCCATAGGACAGGGTTGCCATCCGCTAATTGATCGCTGCACGTCACAACTCGACGGGCGTCATTCGGTTCTCGTGACGTCAGTTGTCCTTGTAGAGGTAGATAACGAGACGGTTGTTGATAAGCTCCATCGCACCGAAAAAATCCAGCGTGCATTTGTCCAGCTACGGTATTGCTCGAATGGTCCGAGCGTTGGCAGCGTCTTCCCCTATTGCGCTTGCAAGGGATGAACGCCTTGCACATCGGTGTACCACGTGTAGATGCGGTCGAGCGTGGTGTCAAGGTCGCCGTCGGCGGGGATGGGTGGGCCGATGTGCAGGGTGCGGTTGGGGTTGTTGAAGCACAGCGGTACGATGGGCACCTCCGCGCCGTGGGCAATGTGATAGAAGCCCAGCTTCCAGCGC
>CAYYHN010000344.1:0-1749 GCA_964471245.1 uncultured Rhodothermaceae bacterium
GACCTGCCTGGCGTCGCCAAAGATGATGTCGACATCAACTTTAAAGATGGCACACTCAGTGTAAGCGGTACACGCGTAGACGAAACCAACGAGGAAGGCACCAACTTCGTGCGCGCTGAGCGTCGGTCCGGCCGATTCTACCGCGCGTTCAACCTGCCGAACGCAGTCGATGTTGAAGGCATCGAAGCAACGTATACCGATGGCGTGCTGCGCATTCATGTGCCTAAAACCGCCGATGCCAAACCTCGTCGCATCACGGTGAACTAACCGTTTTTACCGGATTTCTCAGGAGTAGCTTTTTCTGGTGGGAAGAAAAGCTGCCCCGCGCCCGCTGCCTAGCATCAGGTAGCGGGCGTTTTCATTTTAAAGGTTCTTTCAAGCCAGCGCTATGACGACAAAAAACCCAAGAATGTGGTGTCATTTCACCTGTTCTCCCTTACCTTCGCATGTGCATACAGCGTGCACCAATCTGCTTAGCAGATGCTGAAACGGCTCCCCAAGCCACTTCCGGTACACCCAATACGCGAAGTACGCCTCTCCGCTGTTTGCCGCCGCACTACGGTACGGCACTCGTGTTTCGCTGCCTTCGATGTTGCCATATCCATGTCGTCCTCTTCGTCATCGCCTACAGCTCAATGGCGGGTGTTGCTTGCTGAAGACAATGCCATCAATCGGCATCGCACGGTGCGCATCTTGGGACAATTGCACTGCGCCACAGATACCGCCGAAGAACAGGATTCCGTACGGACACTCTTGCTGGGCCAAGCCTACGATGTTGTGCTACTCAACTGGCAAATGCAAGCTATTGACCCGCTCAGCCTTGTAGCCGAACTCCGCGCTGATGACCGGCAATCAAACCTCCGTATCGTCGGGCTCGTGCCACCAAACGACACCGCCGCGCGCCAAGCCTTTCTGAATGCAGGCGTCCAAACGGTCCTCACGAAACCGCTCCACTTAGAAACCTTACGCCCACTGTTCGAGGAGCAAACACAAGAGCCAGACCCTCAGCTCTCAACCAACGATACCCAAGCAACCATTCATGCGCAGCTCCAGACGCTAGATGGTGACTCGCCGGCCTTCATGCTAGATGTTCTCAACAGCTTCATGAAGAACACACCCGGCCTACTTCGTGAGATGCATGCTTCGTTAAGCAACAAGGACATCGAACGCATCCTACGTGCCGCCCACACCCTGAAGGCTAGCGCACAAATGGTTGGCCTGACACACCTTTCGGCACTTGCCAAAGCTACCGAGATGGCTGCCCGCGCTCAACAGCCGATGGAGACACTCATCCACTACGTCGGCCAAGTGGCGATGCAATACAAAGTCGTACGTCCAGCCTTGTTGGCGGAGCGGGCCGTGCTTGAGACCCTCATCAACGCTAATGCGCCTGATGCTTAACCCACTCAGGGCAAAGGCAGCGAGATGTGAAGATGATCGGCGGTGCCAACGTGGCGTAAGGTACTAAAGCCCATAGCATCGAACCACACCTGTACCAGCGTATTACGCCAAGGTGCACGCCCTTGGGTTCGCAGATCCACCGCATGAACGTACCCCGTTGCCTCTTGGCGATAGTGCAAGGAATACACGCGTGTCGGCAAGCCCATGCGTTCGTAATCGGCAGGCTCACGTGCAGTATCTGTCACGACTAGGTCGCGGTCTACCAAAACCAAGGTGCTTACCCCAAAACGTAGCAAAGGGTGGAGTGCAGTGTAGGTCTCCTGCAAAGCCGGCGTTTTCACGTTGGCG
>CAYYHN010000344.1:1760-5534 GCA_964471245.1 uncultured Rhodothermaceae bacterium
CCCGAAATGTATAACAGCGTAAAACTCGCATACACCACCACCAGCATGGGAATTGCTTGCAGCACCGTTCGTCCGAGACGAACACGCCACCGCCATGCGGCTACGCCAGCATAGACCAATAACAACAGCACGGTGGCAGCGACACCTGCACCTACTGCTCCCCATGTGGGCCAGGCCGCCTGCCAAGCCATCACCGAGGTGCGCACGAGCACCACAAATGGTAAGACAGCTGCGAAAATCAGCGCCACGCTACCCCACATCAACCGGCGAAGCCAACGCCCCAGCGAAAATGGCTGACGCGGCTTGGATGGTTTGATGTGCTGCCCCGTACTGCGCTTCAAGTCGCGTAGGGCTTCGTCGATAGCATGGGTAGAAGAAATAGGCATGAGACCAAACAGAACCACAGACTACAGCGTCTTCAGCTAGGCTGTAGGGGTTTTTGTATGTTGCGCGTCCTCGGCTGATACGTCCTGCTCTCACACCAAGTTACGCGCTGCTAAACGCTATGCTACTACAACCTGTCTGGGATTTGTTTGAACGTGAGCTTTTTGCTACACCGGGCCCTGAAGGCCTGTTCAACCCGTACCATGACCACGACCCAGCATACGACCGCCCCGACGCCGTCGAGGTGCGACGGGCGAACCTGCGGCGCTACCTAGAAGCGTATGAAGTCATGCCTCCGCTCTTTCTGCTGGCCGAAGCACCGGGGCCTTGGGGTTGCCGTTTCACGGGTGTCCCCATCACCAGCGAAATGCAACTGACGGACGGCTCCATTCCAATTCAGGGTGCGCAATCGAGCCTGCATGCTACGCCCTACACCGAATACAGCGCTTCTATTTATTGGCGCGTTGCAGGTCCCGCATTCCCTCACTTTTTCACGTGGAATAGCGTCCCGTTCCATCCCTACAAACCTGATCGCCCGCTGACCATCCGTACACCAACAAACCGCGAAGTGCGGAGCTACGGCCCATTGCTCACAGCATTACTTGGCATACTGCAACCTAAACGCGTGCTCGCCATCGGGCGTAAGGCGGAGCATGTTTTGCAGCGCATAGGTCAACCTTGCACTTATGTTCGGCATCCATCTCAGGGTGGTGCAAAGCTCTTCGAGGCCGGTGTACATGAAGCTTTTCGCGCAATGGGACTGCCACTGGAGCCTTAAACAAACGGGGACACCAACCGGGGACACACCGTGCCATGCCTAGCGGGATCACATGAAGGGTTATGGGGACACAGATGCTATCGTATCATCTGCCCCGACGGTTTGTAGGTACATGTAGATTGCACTGAGCTCTTCCTCGGTGAAGTGCTGGAAGGAAACCCAAGGCATGATCTCACCATCCATTTGTGTGCCGCCAAGCTTGATACCTTCCCGCATAGCCGCAGTGAATGCTTCGTAGGAGTAGGTATTCACGACCGCAAGATCTGTCGCATAGGGATAGTCAGGACCACCCGGATGTGGTGCACCGCGCAAGTCCGCGCCATGGCACTCTTGGCAGGTAGCTTGCGACCAGTAGCGGCCCAATTCCATAGGATCCGTCGGCGTTGTAGCAGGTGGTGTTACACTGGCATCGATGAGTTCAGGCACAAACATCGGATTGGTGGCTGCGATGACTTTGCCAATCAGATGCAGTTCGGTGGCTGGTAATTCGTTGTCGATGGGTGGCAATTGATCAAGAAAGACGGCCAAGGCTTCTACATCTGCATCGCTAAAGTGGTAGTAGGCACGCGACGGCATCATCGCCATCAGACCATGTCCGTCTGGGTCAATCCCTTGGCGAACAGCGCGCTCCCAATCGGCAGGCGTGTACGCTTCGCCAACGCCTCCCTGTCCCGAAGTCAGGTTGGCTGCGACTACACGGAACGGCGGGACATCAAGAAAGACTTGGCCTTCATAGTTGGTACCGTGGCAGTGGTTACAGCCCGCAACTTTTCCAATATGCTCGCCACGCGCCAGCGCAGCCGAATCGGCAACAAACGAGAGATTAGCAACCGTTTGTACCGTGTAGGTCTGGTCAACCTTTGAAGCGCCCATCTGACTGAGAACCAGAACTGCGCAAACGAGGAGAATGACGACAGCAGCCACAGCGATTGCTGCCCATTTCAGGAAGGTCTTCATGAGGACATCTTTAATGCGGTGAATAATAGCGACCTGCACCTTGTGCAACGCGCACGCCCGAAGGATGGGTGATTTGGGCAACCCGGCTTCCTGCCACGCTAGTCAAACCACACGCGGATGTACCTCGCTAAAGTATACGTGCTTTGGCAGCCTATTCATAGCCTCCTCTTAAGAATCGCAGGAGCAGTGTCCGTCAAGTCCACAGGGTATCCAGCCCATGCCACGTGTCTTGGGGCAAAGTTCGTATGTTAAGCTCGTCTCAAACGCACCCCGTATATTATGTACCGTCCCAGTATTTGCATGGCCTTTACGTTGTTATTCGTAACAACAGCCACGGCCCAAGCGCTCCCATCAGCTGACGAAATCATTGCGCGCAGTATCGCATGGCACGATCCAGAAGGGCTCTGGTACCACGTCGACCACACTTTTGAGTTGGAGGAGACTCGACCCAACGGCCCAAGTCGGTTTACGCGCCTGCAACTCAACCACTGTGACCAAACGTTCCACCTCGAAGCCCGTCGTCCTAAGGACACCGTCATCGCCACACTTGATGCAGAAGGCTGTGACATAACCCTCAATGGATCTGGGAACATCCCAGCCGAAAAAGCGGAGCGCTATCGTCTTTCTTGCGAAGGCATTGCGTGGTGGAAGGACTACTATGCGTACATGCATGGTCTTCCCATGAAGCTCAAAGAGCCCGGAACACTAGTCAGTCCCAAGGCGGAACACGCCACATTCATGGACAAAGACGTGCTCCGAGTTCGCGCAACCTACGATCCAGCTGTTGGCGGGGACACATGGTATTTTTACTTCGATCCTGTGACGTATGCTATCGTCGGCAGCCGGTTCTATCACGACGAGGCGGCGCAGGATGGCGAATACATTTCGTTCGCCGGTACTATTGCATACGGCTCGATGCGGCTCTACGAAACGATCACGTGGTACACCAACAAAGACGACCGGCTACTTGGGACTGATGTCCTGCGTAGTTACTCCCACCGCTAAGTTCCACACCACATGTTTCTCCTAAAGAAGCTGGTCAGCGGGTTGCTGATGCCCATCTCGGTTGTGCTCATGCTGCTGATAAGCGGCTTGATTGCCTTGCGCATAAAACGTTTCAATGTGTGGGGATACCGACTTCTGCGTAGTGGGTTGTTGCTGTTGCTACTCCTCGCCTTCAAACCAATTCCGTGGCTGTTGGTTACGCAACTGGAGCATCAGTACGACGACCACATTGTCAATGTCTCAGATTCGCTGCATGTTGAGTGGATTGTCGTGCTCGGCGGCGGCATTTCGGACAACACCACTTTGGTAGCAAATGGCCGTATGTCTCGCAGCACACTAGCCCGCGTTGTGGAAGGCGTGCGCTTGGCAAAAGCCTACCCCCAAGCCAATCTCATGCTATCCGGCGGAGCCGTCATGGCGGCCAGCAGTGAGGCTTCAGTGATGGAATCCGTCGTGCTTCAGCTTGGCGTGTCCCCAGATCGCATCTTCAATGATGACATCTCAAAAGACACGGATGACCAAGCCAGAATCCTTGCAGAAGTTGTTGGGGACGCACCGATGCTACTTGTAACCTCCGCATTACAATGCGATGCTCCGTAGCAGGTGTCATGCGGAGGCTACAAGTAGAACCCTATCACAAGTTGTTGGGC
>CAYYHN010000345.1:0-5521 GCA_964471245.1 uncultured Rhodothermaceae bacterium
TGGATAGACGTATGATCGTCGCCTGGACGAACGGCGACGTGGGTGCGCACGAAATTAATGCCCTGCTCGCCTTCGCCATACATATGTTGCCACTCGCGTGCATGGTCCAGTTCGTCTGTATAGCCTTTTTTCCCAGTCACTGATCGGAGTTCCATCACCATCTGCTCCCATTGGGCTTGGGTAAGCGTAGCGTGGGGTACTACACGCGTCTCGCTGATCGCAAATGGGCCACCAAAGAGGCTGAACGTTTTTTTTGTGGGGCCGCTGGTCTGTTCCAATGCTGCAGCTTGTACGTATTCAGGAGGAATACCCAGTTCTGCTGCAATGTGCGCGATTTCCTCTAGTTTCAGACTGCGCTCCGATGTGCCCGTGGCAGCCTCATGCAAAGCCGTTGCGCGCTGAATCAGGGCCCGGATTTCCTCTTCGTTGTAGCTGCGGTTGCTGTCGTGCATGGCGGGCTATTGAAATATGTCGATGTCTAGCGTTCAGGTTACGTAGTGCAGCCAGCCCAGTTGCAGATAGGTGCCCGGACGCTAGAGTCGCCCAAAGATGGCACGCAGCCGCAGTTCCCACACCTTGAAGGCGGCCTCGCGGACGATGGCTTTGCTCATCTTGGATTGCCCTTCGGTGCGCTCGGTAAAGATAATAGGCACTTCGGCAATCGTATAGCCTGCCTTCCACGCCCGATAGTTCATCTCGATCTGAAACGAGTAGCCATTCGATTTGACGCGGCTAAGGTCGAGGGCATCGAGCACGCGGCGGTGGAAACACTTAAATCCTGCCGTCACATCGAAGACGGGGATGTTCGTGATGGCGCGGGTATAGATGCCAGCGCTGTACGATAGCATCAGCCGGCTCAGCGGCCAGTTCATCACCCGCACCCCGCCCACGTATCGAGAGCCAACCACAAGGTCCGCTTCGTTTGCCTCGACCGGGGCAACTAAACGCGGCAGGTCTTTGGGGTCGTGCGAGAGGTCAGCATCCATCTCACAGATGTAGGTGAACCCAGCATCCAATGCATAGCGAAAGCCGTGGAGATAGGCCGTGCCGAGTCCTAGTTTCCCCGAACGTTCTTCCATGAAAATACGCTTGGGATACTCCTGCTGTGCCATCCGCACCAAATCGGCTGTACCATCAGGTGAGCCGTCATCGATGATGAGGACAGAAAACGGGTAGGCAAGCCCCATCACCTTGTCGATGACCGTGCGGATGTTCTCGGCCTCGTTGTAGGTCGGGATGATGACGAGGGCTTCGGTGGCAGGCGGTGTCGGCAAGCGGCATCGGGGTCAGGTTGCAGGGGGCGTATAAGCGCAAACAGACCCAACTTGAATGGATTTTGTTTCAGACATGCCCGGAAAGAAGGACAAGGTAGTAGCAGAATAGACGATAGGCAGGTCCGTGCTTATTTTGCGAAGTCGATGTGTTGGCGCAGAAAATCGAGCGTGTGGTCGATCAGTTCCGTCGGGGTATCCGACTGGCAATCGGTCTTGACGACATCGATCGTTGCACGGTATTGATCGATGTAATGGCCACACTTGGAACAGCGTGTAAGGTGTTTCTCGAAGCGTGCCTGCATGTCGGGTTCCAGATCACCGTCGAGATAAGCCCCCAAAAAGGCATTGGCTTCTTCACAATTGAACCCACCCATATAGGTGCGCAGCATTTTCCCCATCATTCCCATAGGATTCAGCAGTAGCGTGCCGGTTAAGCGTTAATGTATCCATCTAAAAGTTTGCGCAAAGCTTGCCGGGCGCGATGCAGACGCACACGCACGGCCCCGTTGCTGATCCCAAGGGTCTCGGCTACTTCATCGGTAGGGAGTTCCTCGATGTCACGCAGGGTGATCACCTCGCGGTAGTCATCCGGCAGTTGGGCAATGGCCCTGTGAACGAGGCTTTTACGCTCCGTCCGCTCGGTTTGCTTCTGCGGATTCCACCTTTCGTAGCTGTCAGCATGCCATCCGTTACTGAACGAAGGCTGCATTCGTTCAATATCTTCGTCGCTGAAGGCTTGGAGCCGCTGATTTTTGCGTCGTGCCGAGCGTGCCTGGTTGATGCCGATAGCGTAGAGCCATGTCGTCAGCTTCGATTCGCGGCGGAATGTGTCAAGGCGTTTCCACGCTTGCAGAAACGTTTCTTGCAGCACACTCTGGGCTTCGTCATCGTCGTGGACGATACGCTGGATGATACGGTAGAGGCGACCGGTTTCTTGGCGAACAAGTTGCTCGAATGCGCGGGGATCGCGCGCAAGGATGGCTTCCACATCAATCGTGGAGGTAGCCTCCTGTGTGGCGTCAGAGACGGAACGCATGTAGATTGCAGGATTGGAACAGATACCGCAAAGCAAGCGATTTCTGAAAGAGATAAGGCTTTGCGACTGGTAAACTGGGGGCATCATGTGCTTCTATGCTGCACGCCTCCCATGGTGGGTTGGTCGTCATACGCCTGCTGTAGTCGAAGTTCCAAATCGGCTGGTCATATTGTGGTCACGAAAATATAACTAAGAGATCACGGCGCACCACCAAGGTTGTGTTTGACCGGTGACATGGTGCTCGCAATAGGAAGCACACCGCGAATACAATGCATTTCATATGTTGCCTCGTTCAAATGCAAAGAACACCCGAAACCCGCTTTACTACTGTTTTGCGCAGGCCAAATGTCGTATCATTTGAAGCTTTTTGCGTGCAAGTAGGGATATTGCTCAAAAGTTTACAAGCTGTGTGGTATCCTTTGCGCGCCCTATGAGTTTAGCGTACGCCAAGGCTTACGGCCTACGTTCCACCGCTTACGTCAGACGTCCATTGAGCATATGAGCACGAACACCAACGCCGAGCATGAACTGGTTGCGCGCGAGACGCAGACGACCGTCACGCATACGTACACCAACTACCCCGGTGGGGTCTACACCCACGAAGAACTGGATCTCGATGCCGATCAACTGAAGGGCATGTACGAGAATATGCTGCTGCAGCGCCGTTTCGAGGAGCGCGCCGCACAGATGTACGGCAAGCAGAAGATCGCTGGTTTCCTCCACCTCTACATTGGCCAAGAAGCCGTTTCGACTGGAGCTGCTACCGCGATGAAGCTGGGCCTTGATACGGTCATCACGGCGTATCGCGATCATGGCCTTGGCCTTGCCTTAGGCATGACGGCCGACGAATGCATGGCCGAACTCTTCGGCAAGCAGGGCGGTTCGTCGAAAGGGAAAGGCGGTTCGATGCACTACTTCGACAAGGAGAAGGGCATGTTTGGCGGCCACGGCATTGTGGGGGCACACATCCCCGTGGGTGGCGGCATTGCCTTCGCACACAAATACAAAGGTGACGGTGGCGCATGTCTGACGTTCTTTGGCGACGGTGCTGTCGGCCAAGGCGCGATGCACGAAGCCTTTAACCTCGCTGCGTCGCACGGTTTGCCTGTGGTCTTCATCGTGGAGAACAACGCCTACGCGATGGGCACGGCCGTTGAACGCGTGTTTGCCAACCCGGACTTCCACCGCATCGCCTCGGCTTACAACATGACGGGCTCGGTTGCGGATGGGATGGATGTGCTGACGGTCACGAAAGCGATGCGCGACCACCTTGCCCTCGCCCGCAGCGGTCAAGCCTCGGTGCTCGAACTGAAGACGTACCGTTACCGCGGCCACTCCATGTCGGACCCGCAGAAGTACCGGACCAAGGAAGAACTCGACGGCAAGAAGGAGCAAGACCCGATCCTGCGTCTGAAGGCCTACATGCTGGAGCACAACTTGGCCGACCTCGACTTCTTCGACACCACTGACGCCAAAGTGAAAGCTGAAGTGTTGGCGAGCGTCGAGTTTGCTGAGAACAGCCCGTTCCCGGCGCTCGAAGAGATCTACGACGATGTGTACACGCAGAAAGACTATCCTTTCATTGCCTAAGTACATCCCCACCGATTTTCAACGTTTGATATAAAAACCCATGGCGGTACTTCAGTTTAGAGAGGCCCTCCGCGCGGCCATGACCGAAGAGATGGAGCGCGACGAGACGATCTTCCTGATGGGGGAAGAGGTCGCCGAATACAACGGTGCGTACAAAGTCAGCGAAGGCATGCTCGACCAGTTTGGCGAGAAGCGCATCATTGATACGCCGATCAGCGAGAATGGCTTTGCTGGCCTCGCGGTGGGCGCGGCGATGAACGGCTTGCGCCCGATCGTCGAGTTCATGACGTTCAACTTCGCGTTCGTCGCCATCGACCAGATCATCAACAACGCAGCCAAGATCCGCTACATGTCGGGTGGGCAGTTCAAGCTGCCGATCGTCTTCCGCGGCCCCAACGGTGCAGCCGGTCAGCTTGCTGCGACGCACAACACCTCGACCGAGTCGATCTACGCAAACATTCCCGGCCTCAAGGTCGTGGCTCCGTCGAATCCGGACGATGCCAAAGGGCTGCTCAAGTCAGCCATTCGCGACGACGATCCCGTCATCTTCCTCGAAAGCGAGGTGATGTATGGCATGAAGTGGGAAGTCTCGGACACCGACGACTACATCATTCCCATTGGCAAGGCGCGCATCGCCCGCGAAGGTGACGACGTGACCATCGTGGCCCACAGCAAGAGCTATCATCTTGCAATGAAGGTGGCCGAGCGCTTGGAAAAAGAAGGGTACAACGCAGAGGTGATCGACCCACGCACGATCCGTCCGCTCGACATCGACACGATCATCACGTCGATCAAGAAGACGAACCGCTGCGTGATTATCGACGAGAGCAACCCGTTTGCGAGCATCTCGTCGGAGATCGCGTTCCAGATTCAGGAGAAGGCGTTTGATTACCTTGATGCGCCCGTGATCCGTGTGACGTCAAAAGACGTGCCTGCACCGTACGCGAAGAACCTGATGAACTACTACATGCCACAGGAAGACGATGCCTACAACGCGTGCAAGCGCGTGATGTACGTCGACTAATCCGTGCGCTGCGCCTCCTTGCGAGGCGGTCCCACCCAACGTTTTAACCCGGTTAGCAAGCATAATCATGGCTATTCCTGTTGAAATGCCCAAGATGAGCGACACGATGGAGGAAGGGGTCCTCGTGGCGTGGTTGGTAGAAGAAGGCACGGCTGTGTCGGCGGGCGATGTGATCGCCCAAGTCGAGACGGACAAGGCAACGATGGACCTCGAAGTCTACGACGACGGTGTCCTGTTGAAGAAAGCCGTTGAAGAAGGCGACTCGGTGCCGCTTGGCGGGCTGATCGCGATCCTCGGCGACGAAGGCGAAGATGTCTCAGGCGTCGTTGCAAAGTACACGGGCGGCGGCGATGGTGTGGCCCCGGCTACTCCCGCCGAACCCGAGCCCGAACCACAGTTTGCTACGCCATCGGAGGCACCGGCCTCGACGGTTGAGGGCGGTCGCATCAAGGCGTCGCCATTGGCCCGCAAGCTCGCTGGTGACCACGGTGTTGACCTTTCCACCGTTGCCGGTTCTGGTCCAGAAGGCCGGATCGTGAAGCGCGACATTGAGGCAGCGCTTGCCAAAGGCACCACACCTGCTCCGGCGGCTGTGCC
>CAYYHN010000346.1:0-5488 GCA_964471245.1 uncultured Rhodothermaceae bacterium
CCTTCTTCGGCGATGATCTCCATGATCCGCAGCATCAGGTTTTCCTGTATGGTGAGATACTCCGCCCAAACTGCGGTCTCGGAGAAGCAGTAAATCAGGATGTCGAGACTCGATGCACCAAAACCTGTGAACTTGACCATATGGAAGCCTTGGTCGATGCCGGGATGTATGGTGACAAGGTGCTGCAAGCGTTCGAGTAAGGTGCGCATCTGGTCGGCCGTCGTCTCGTAGCTCACGCCCACAACCAACTTGATGCGACGCTTGTCACGGTTGGAGTGGTTTACGATAGCCGTGGTCGTGAACGTTTGGTTCGGCACCGTCACCAAGGCCTTGTCGAACTTGCGAATACGTGTCGTCCGGAAACCAACCTCCTCGACGGTGCCCTCGACGCTGCCAAACGACACCCAGTCGCCAATCTGGAAGGGACGGTCGGTGAAGATGACCAGCGAGCCAAAGAAGTTAGAGACGGTGTCCTTGGCTGCTAATGCCAGTGCCAAGCCACCTACCCCGATGCTGGCCAGCAAACTCTTCACATCGAGGCCCACGGTATCGATCACACTGACGGCGATGGTGACGGCGATGAAGATTTTCAGCGCTTTCTGTACAAGCGGTACGGCTTGATCATCGAGCCGTGTATCCGTACGGTCAGCCGCGCGCGTCATCGCACGCCCTAGCACTTCAACCACACGGAAGAGTGCCCAGCCCAATGCCACACCAAGTGCGGCCAGAAACCCACTGCTCACATACCCACGCAGTACGGCAAGGTCTTCGCCTACCAGCATCATGTTGAGCGCCACCCACCACAAGCCAATCTGGATGACGAAGGCAAGCGGACGCGGCGTCAGTTCGACGACATCATCGTCCCACTGCATCCGCGTTTTGCCAACGCGTGGACGCAGGATGCGGTAGAAAATGAAGCGTAGGATAGGACGTGTAAGCGTGCCGAGAAAGATGAGGAGCGCAGCGGCTCCAACACGCCACGTGGGAACACCCCAGAGCACCTCACGCAATAGCCATTCCGATGGGAGCAGTTCCTGCATGGTTCCTTGCTGATCTACGAGTGAACAGGTAGGCCATCCGCAACAAACTTAGGCAGATGGCATGGGTTGAACGGCTTCGCGGAGCATACCAAGCGCCGCAGGTCCGTAGTTAAATAGCAAATCGAGCGCCGACATGCCGGGCTCGAATCCATCGAATACTTGCGTGTAGACCGGCGGCTCGATGTGCAGCCCGTGCGTTGCTGTCACCCGGTCCATTTCGTGATCGACTTGACTGGCGTCTGCAAGCAGAGTCGACGCATCTACCCTTGCTAGCACATCTGCAACGGTGTTGGGCGCCCCTTCTAAATCGGAGGCCCGGACGATTGGCGTTCGAATGCGTAGCAATTCGGCGAGACGTTCGACGGTGGCACAGGTCAGTGCGCCAAGGTGCGGCCATGTCTGTTCAAACAGATCCATCAAAGCCGGTTCGTAAAACTCAAAGTAGGGCGTGCCGCGGTAGTTGAACATGAGCGCCTTGGCATGCTTACGGAGCCAGTACGGCCGCTGCCAAATGACGACCTCGCGGATGGGCGTGCCATGCTGACGCCCTTGTAACGGCACCGAGATCCACTGCCAACCTTGCGGCGTACGCAGGCGCGCCCGGTTCTGGAACGACTGCCTGCTGTACTGAAACGTATCAGCCAGCACAACCTGATCGGCACGGTCGAGCAACGCCATGTAGGCCACACCGGGCCAGTACTCAGGCGGACGGACAGCAACTAACGGAGACGCCGAATACATTACAAAATTGGAGACAACGAAGACAAACCATCATCACAAGATAGCTTGACACGCTTCACCAAGAAGCGACCACTACGCTTTTGCCCAAGAATTTGCAGGCAGATCGTTAAGCTATACCTCTAATAGGACGCGAAAGTCTGCAAACAGTTGATTCAGTTGGTAAGTGTCTGGAGTTAACATAAAGTCGACTCGCCCAACATTATACTTTCTCAAGCAACCTTGTATCGCTACATGTCCTGCCTTGTCAAAAAAGAAAACGCGAAGGCTAAACTCCTCTGGACTCATACTTTTCAACTCCGCTTGCCCTTTCCGATATCGCTCCAAAACAATCAGGTTTTCTAAGAATGCATCGATGACGCGCCGGGCAATCCAAATAGTATTTGCACCAGAGAACTCATAGGTCTTCGCTTTCACAGCAAATCTTGCATCTCCAGGTGTAGGTAGGAGATCGGGGATGATTTCAAGGAGCCGCAATTCGAGAAAGCAAGAATCACTTTTGATAATCATATTTGTGGTTCGCAATGGGGTTGTATTGATGGATTTGCGACGCACCTACTGCTTGACCTTGATCCTGATTTTCGAGCCTTCCGGCATATGCATAATTTGCTTGTGGACATCTGCTGTAAACGCTAAGTGTTCTTTCACACTTAGAACAAATCGATTTTCCGGTCCATATGACCCCTCAGCGAACACCGGCAGCGTCGTATACCCATAGCATTGCCCTGGGCCAAGGTACATGTTTTGCTTGTGTAACTGCTCTACGACAGAAGCCGCAAACCAATCTGCAAGGTTCTCCGGATCGGATAGTCCCTGCTCAAACGCATCAACAGAACGCGCAATAACCTCTACATATCCGCCGCCTGTATCAAGCAAGGCAACATGGCCGGAATCGTATATAAGAATTACATCACCAGCAGCAGTAACATAGAGCGGCTTAGCGTCAAGCCCGATGAGCCATCGCCACTCTTCAAGGGCCTTCTCTAAATCAGCAGACTCAATGTCGATGATGAGATGTGGTTTGATGTGTGGCATAACAGTAGGACAAGCCGAATAATACGTTACACGCCTTGCGAACTCCCTATTTATTAGACGCTCTGATATGATTAGCTTGCTGAGATCCTCGCGCAAGCACAACTAATGCTTCAGTCGTACCATACGCAACAGATATAAACACAAAAAGGTGACCTCTTCGTGGAGATCACCTATGCAGACACCGAAAA
This sequence comes from uncultured Rhodothermaceae bacterium, assembly GCA_964471245.1. Lineage (GTDB taxonomy): Bacteria > Bacteroidota > Rhodothermia > Rhodothermales > CAYYHN01 > CAYYHN01. The sequence continues at coordinate 3,002 of CAYYHN010000346.1, forward strand.
GGGTCCGCCAACTTGAATACCGAGTGGTACGACCGGGGCCTAGTAGCTGCGCGAGCGCTTACGGGCGTTGCGAGCCGCTTTCTCGCGGGCAAGGCGACGCTCTTCCGAAGGCTTCGTGTACGCCATGTTGGCGCGATAAATACGCAGAACACGGCTGCGGTTTACAGAACGCTTGAAACGGCGCAGAGCGCGGTCGATGGATTCGTTGTCGCGAACTTTGACTCCTACTGGCAAGGGGCTTTCCTATCTAGGGTTATAAAAAGCGCAAAAGAACTTAAATATACGGCATCAACACCCTGAAATCAAAGCATTGACGTGAAGCAATGGCAAAAGAAAAGCCCGGACCCAATGGTCCGAGCTTGTTGCGTTCCGAAACGTGGTGCGTTTCTACCCCACGTAGTCGGCTAAGACGGCACGCGTAAGGCGCGCGATACGGGCCGAATCCTCGTTCTGGAGGACCGTCGAGAGGCGCTCCATAGCCGTACGATCGCCCGTAGCACGAAGGGCCATCAGGGCAAGCGTACGAATATCGTCGTTCTGCTCCGTCTCGAAAATTTCCAGCAGTTCAGGCACGGCTGGGCTAAAGTCAACTTTATCGTTGTAGTTGCTCGCGAAGAAGATCACGTGCTGCAGCGACTCCACCTGGATCTGCTCAACAGGCGAATTGATCGCGGTGGTGACTTGTGTTTCCAACTGATCCCACCATGCACCATCTTTGGCATCGAGTGTGCGTTGTGCATGTGCAAATGGTACGGTGGTGAGTAGCGCTAGGGCGAATGCACCCAAGGCTACCATGCGTTTGGCAGATAGCATCTAAACCCTCCCTTATGAGTAAAACTAGGTCTTGTGATTCAGTAGCTTAGAGAATTGGCGGTACTCTGCTAAGCCGAATGATTTGTGGATATGCAAGTCCCCTACGCAAGCGCTTTCGATGGGTTACAGCGCCCTCAAAAAAATGCCCATCTTGCTACACTCGAAATGGTTGACGGCATTCCGACACATGGTTGCGGCGCACCGTAGCGCTTGGGTATGAGACGTTGGAAGGCTCAGTTTCGTCGTTGCACTCGATCCTATCGCATCATCAACCCCATCATTTTTGCAATACGAGACGGTGCCGTTCGTTTCGAATCCCCTTACATGTCCAAACTGACGGTCACCGCCATCCAACATTCGTTGCGGCGTTTCTTTAGAGAGCCCCTATATTGTGCTTCCTATCTGACGAAGCCACCTTGCCATGAAGCCGTTCTCCGAACAAACCGAATACCTTGTTCAAAGTGATATCCGTGCCATCACGCTGATGCTCCGCGAGGTCGGTGGCATCAATCTTGGCCAAGGCATCTGCGACATGCCTACCCCAACGCCCATTAAGGAAGCTGCCAAAGAAGCTATCGACGGCGACCGGTCGATCTACTCGAATTACGCAGGCATCCAGCGGCTACGCGATGCCATTCTGCACAAGGCACAGACCTACAACCGCATCCCAGCAACATCTGACGCGGAGGTGATGGTTTCTGCAGGCTCGACGGGTGCATTCACCGCCACCATCCTTGCCCTCCTCGACCCCGGCGACGAAATCATCCTGTTCGACCCGTTCTACGGCTACCACCGTGGTCTGCTCAACCTCACACGAGCCAAGCAGGTCTACGTGCCCCTTCAGCAACCCAATTGGGCACTCGACTTCGACGCCCTCCGCGCCGCCATCCCACCGCAAACCAAGGCGATTCTCATCAATACGCCGGGCAACCCCTGTGGCAAAGTATGGACACGCCAGGAGTTAACGACGCTCCTCGGCATCCTGCAAGAACACGACATCTACGCCATCACCGACGAGATCTATGAGTACATGGTCTACGATGGCCGCGAGCATGTCTCCCTGGCGTCGTTACCCGGGGCGTACGAGCGGACCATCACGCTTTCAGGCTTCTCGAAGACCTACAACATGACCGGCTGGCGGCTGGGCTACGCTGTTGGACCAGAGAAAATCTTGAGCAAGATGGGCCTTATCAACGACCTCGTGTACATCTGTGCGCCCACACCGCTGCAACATGGTGTCGCCGAGGCGTTCAACATGCCGAACACCTACTTCGACGACCTCCTCGCTGATTACACGACGAAGCGCCAACTCATGTGCGAGACACTAGAGGCCATCGGCTTCGACCTCTACTGGCCGGAAGGTGCATACTACGTGCTCGCCAATTTCAAACCGCTCGCCGAGCGCCGGGCAGGCTTTGAGAACAGCGAGACGGCCGTTCGCACGCTCATCTACGAAGCTAAGGTCGGCACCGTGGCCGGGCGGGCGTTCTTCTCGAACCCCGATGAAGGCCGCTACTACCTCCGCTTCTGCTACGCGAAGAAGATGCACGAACTCGAACAAGCCTGCGCGCAACTCCGCGAGGCGTTTGGTTAACAGATCCTTGGCAGCGGATCACCGACGAGCATATCGACGACGCGGGTGCCGCCGTAATTCGTGACGGCAAGCACTGACCG
>CAYYHN010000347.1:0-5486 GCA_964471245.1 uncultured Rhodothermaceae bacterium
TCGCTCGTCGTCGCGTACGGCGTGGCGCTGCTGAGCCTGCCGTTCGTCGCTGATATCACCGGGCGCATCATCGACATCAGCTTACTGTGGCATCCGATCACGCTGGCGGCGCTAGTCGGGACGATGCTGGTCGTCGGTGCATTGGCCGGGCTGTATCCGGCGCTGGTGCTTTCGTCGTTTAAGCCCGTCGCCGTGCTGAAAGCCACGTCGGGGTCAGGCACGGGAGGGCGTCATCGGACGCCGCTGCGCAACCTGCTCGTCGTCACCCAATTTGGCATCGCTATCGCCATGATCATTGGCACGCTCCTCGTGGTGCAGCAGCTTGGCTACATGCAGGACCGTAGCCTCGGCTTCGACAAGGCACAGGTCATCACCGTCGATATGAACGGCACGGCCAATGAGAACTACGACGTGCTGAAGCAGGAATTCCGCAACATCGCGGGCGTCGTGGATGTGACGGCCTCTGGGCAGCGGCTTGGCAACAACATCCATCAGTCGGGCATCCGCGTGGAGGGCGACACCGAGGAGCGCCGCCTTGCGCCTTCGCATCTGAACGTGGATGCCAACTACCTGACGTTCTACGGCATTGAGATGCTTGATGGCCGTAGCTTTGAAGAAGGCCGCGAGGCCGACCAGAGCCACGCCTTCGTCATCAACGAAGCCATGCGCGAAGAGCTAGCGTTCGACGACCCCGTGGGCCGCGGCATGGCCCTTGGTTGGGCCGACTCACTCGGTCAGATTATCGGCGTGGCCGCAGACTTCAACTTCAATTCACTGCACCACGCTGTGCAGCCTATTGCGCTGAGCATGCAGCCGTGGGGGTACAGCGAGATGTCCGTCCGGCTCGATGGCCAAGACCTCGGCACCACACTAGCCGCGCTCGAAACCGAGTGGAACGCCGTCGTGCCCGACTGGCCATTCCAGTACACCTTCCTCGACGACCACTTCGCCACGCTCTACGCCGCCGACCAGCAGGTGAGCGACGTGGTGATGCTCGTCGCCTTCCTCGCCATCCTGATTGCGTGCCTCGGCCTCTTTGGGCTGGCGTCCATCACCACCCAACAGCGCACCAAAGAGATCGGCATCCGCAAGGTGATGGGTGCGTCGGAATGGGAATTGACGGCGCTGCTCTCGTGGAGCTTCGCCCGCCTTGTGCTCGTCGCCTTCCTTGTGGCCGCCCCGGCGACGTGGTGGTTCATGCGCGACTACCTTAGCAGCTTCGCCTACCGTATCGATATCGGTGCAGGTGTCTTCCTATTGGCTGGCTTTTCGGCCCTTGCCATTGCCCTCCTTACCGTCGGCTACCGCGTCATCGCCGCAGCCCGCTCGAATCCCGTCGAGGCGCTGCGGTATGAATAGAGGCTCGGCGGTGCCTTGCGGATGGGGGCTCGCTAAGCTCGCGGATGGGGACGTTCCGTGGGCAAGCGAAATGCTAAACGTGCAAAGGTTCTTTTGCCTTTAATTTGACATGGGATATAAAGGGACTATTTACAGTGAAAAACTACATACTATTTACCTGCTCGATCTTGATAGCTATTAGCCACGTGCTGCACCTCGATCTGAAGGACGCACCATCTCCTGACAGAGAGGCCGTACTGAAAACGATCGAGAACTTTTACATCGGTGATCATACAGGTAGCCTCGAATACAAGGCAAAATCGATGCATCCAGAAGGTGCGTATCGCTATGTGGATAGGGAAGGCAACTACCAAGAAAGCCAGTTTCAGCTCATTGAAAGCCGAGGCGACACGTTATATGTAGAGGAGCTCTTGAGCATAGACATCTATGAGAACGTAGCGCTGGCTCGCCTTAGGTTAGAGAACCAGAGGCGAGAGGAAGCAGAGTACAAGCTGATGACCCTTCATAAGACCAACGAGGGCTGGTTAATCACGAGCATCGCATGGGGGTGGGGTGTTACGCATTAACCTTCGCTTCCCGGTGCACACCAAAGGTATAACGGCATTGCTCACAAGTGTAGCCACCCTCATCGCCCGCACCACAGTGGCAACACATGTCCAGACCGGTCGCATGACCTTGCTGAAATAATGTGCAACGCCCCAAGAGTTACATCTTATCAACGAATGTATCTACACCATCGTCGATCACTTTCAGGCAACGGTCGAATACCGGGCGGAAGGCATCTGGTTCACCTACAAACAGCTCGCAGGCCATCCACACATTGTCACTGTTGGTAATGTACGCCTTCACCACCTTCAGCTCTTTGTTGACTTCATTCACCGCCAGCGCAGCCTGCGCAGACTCGGTCGCACTCTCAATCGGCCAAATGTTAAACAGCACGACGCGGAAAAACTCCAAGTCGTTCTCATTCACTTCCACGAAGTAGTTGCGGTCGTTGTACTTGAACTGCACATCTCCGTCGCTATCGACAAACCCTCCGGTGATGCCTGCATCGTCAAGGTGCTTGATGTACATCTGCTGCAGCGTCGCCTCCGTCCACTTCGTGTTGGATTGTGCATGACTCCACGAGGTCGTCAAGGCAAGGATAAGGAAGCAAGAAAAAACTGTACGCGTCATGAGATTCTGTTGTCTTGATTGAGTTTGTCTATAGCGCAAGAACGGCGTTTGAAAGGGGCCATTCAAGCGCGATGCTGCAATACACTGCCCCAAACGCGCAAAGTGTTTTCGCCCATGATCTTCGCCAACGCGTCTTCATGATACCCGCGTTCTAAGAGTGCAGCCATCAAGTTTGGAAATGCCGCCACATCCAATAGACCATGCGGCAAGGAGAAGACGCCATCGAAGTCAGAACCCAGCCCCACGTGGTCGATACCTGCGACTTGAACGGCGTGGTCGATGTGGTCTGCGACATCGTGCACGGTGCCAACCGGATGATCGCGGCGTTGCTGGCTGAAGAATGAGAGCGCCTCATGGGAGCCTCGCGCGAGGCCGCGCTGCTGCATCGCCTCGCGGGCACGGGCAAGGTACTGATCGTCCTGCTCGCGGTAGTCATTCCGCAAGAACGCCGAGGCAAAGCTGATCATTACCACTCCACCGCCTTCAGCGACCCGGCGCATCATGTCGTCGCTGATATTGCGTTGAAAACCGGGTGTAAAGTGCCGTAGCGAGGAGTGCGACGCAATGACGGGGGCATGCGTCAGGTCCATCACCTGCCAGAATGCCTCATCGGAGACGTGCGACACGTCGATCATCATGCCGCAGCGGTTCATCTCAGGGATGAGGTGCCGCCCGAAGTCGCTCAGGCCACCCGAGGTGCGGCGCTCATCGTAAGATGAATCGCAAATGTGGTTGTCCTTGCCGTGGCAGAGTGTGATGTAGCGAATGCCGCGATCGAAATAGCGGTACAGCTCCTCGATCCGGCCTTGCAACGGTGCCCCATTTTCGATGCCCATGGGAATGCAGACCACATCAGTGTTCGCGTGCCGCCGCACATCGTCGGGCGTGTGCGCCACCTGAAAATGGTTTGGGTGCTGCACCTGCCACTGCCATACTTGGTCGATGAGCTTATCGGCTTCCGGCTGCGCCCCACCATCCTGCAAATGCGATGCAACATAGATGGCCATAAACGCCGCGGTCAGCCCGCCTTCCCGTGCCCGCACGTAGTCAAAATCGCCCCCAACGCATCGCCGCGTTGGGTCTTCCGGGTAAATATCTAGCCGATACGGAGCGTCGATGTGCCCGTCGATGATGATAAGCTTTTGGGCAAGGTGGCGAGCATGGTCGAGGTAATCCGTCATGTAGGGGCGGTGGAGGAATGGGAGTGTGGGAGGTTTGAGGAGGCTGGGACGTATCGAGGTGGCGAGAACGAAAGCGCGCAAGATAGCACGTGGTGCTGTTGCACCCAAGTTTGCGGTTTCGCCTGCGTAGCGTGTCCTTTCTTTGGTCGATTGCGAATTGCCTGAATAAATTGAAAACGCGCATGCTGCCCATAGGCAACGTGCGCGTTTCATATGTCGGCGTTTTAGCTTAACCAGCCGTTACGACTGCTTCGCCGTAGTGCGTTTCTTCTTCGTCTCGATGGTTGGCGTGCCGGAGGCAGCGCCGTCGCCTTGCATGTAGCGGTCGCCGGGGAACTGCTGGATGTGTTCCGTCGGGACCGGCTTGCCGGTGGCTACTGGGGAGGACTCATGGATGTAGAAGTCCGTGTTCGGCAGCGTGTCGTTGAATCGGCGGGCGGCGGCGGCAGCCTTCAGCATGCTGTCGTCGGCGTTGTTGCGCATCGCGTGGATCTCGCCTTTGATCATCAGCTCGAACAGGTCGAACGCGTGCTCGAAGGCGGCGCGGTCGCGTTCGAAGCGGATGCCGTGGGCACCGCTGCGCAGCAGGTGGTCCATCTTCGAGAGCGAGGCCGACATGGCGTAGAGGTACACGGCGTTGTTCGCCACACGGGCCTGCGGAGCCCCACGCGTCACAATGGCTTCCTTGTACCACTTGCTCGTCATCTTGAAGTAGTGCGAGTGCTCCTGCACCAGCTTGCCTAGGCGGTCGGCGTAGACCTGCAAGGCCGGGTGTACACCCATCACCATCGGTGCGTTTGGCTTGAGGCCGAGGAAGAGTTGTGCCGCTAACGGTAAGGCACGGCGCACAATCTCGGGGTTGATGGCGTTGCGGACGAAGCGGTTTAGGTTGTCGGCGATCGACTCGTCGGTGTCCCAGCCAAGGGCTTCTTGGATGCCGATCATCTGTTCGGCGAGTTGCTTGCCACCGTAGGCGAAGATGAACGACTGCATCACCTCGTTCGAGCCTTCGACGATGCGGTGGATGCGGTTGTCGCGCCAGAGGCGTTCGAACTCATTCTCCGTCATGTAGCCTTCACCGCCCATGATCTGCATGGCATCGTCGATGACGCGCCAGCCAAACTCGGAGCAGAAGACCTTGCATATGGCCGTCTCGACCATGATGTCCTTGTCGCCGCGGTCGAGCATACCCGTCATCATGTAGAGCATGCTGTCCATCGCGAACGTGTAGGCGCTCATGCGGGCGATGCGCTCCTGCACGAGTTCAAACTCGGCGAGTGCCCGGCCAAACTGGTAGCGCGTTTGCACCCACTTGGTCGACTGGGCGAAGGCGCGCTTGGCAGCGCCTGAGACGCCCGCGCTGAGCGTGCAGCGGCCGTAGTTGAGGCAGGTCAGCGCGACGTTAAGGCCGCGGCCTTCTTTGTGGAGTAGGTTGACGCGTGGCACCTTGACGTTGGTGAAGCGGATGCGCGCTTGCCACGTCCCACGGATGCCCGTCTTGCTGCGGTTCTTCTGGAAGACATCGACGCCGTCCATGTCGGGCGTGACGACCTCCTCCAGGATGTTGCCGGCCGCATCGAAGGCCACCAGGTATCCGACATCTTCGTCGTCGTCGGCAATCGCGTCGATGCTGACCCTCATCACCGGCACGCCGCGGAGTTTCCGAGGGCGCTTCGCGTCCCTCGATGAGGACTCCCGCTGGGTCTTCTTCGCCATCATCATCGGCGGCCTGCCGGTCCTCCTCATGCTCACGGGGGGCATGATCCACGT
>CAYYHN010000348.1:0-5468 GCA_964471245.1 uncultured Rhodothermaceae bacterium
CCCCGAAAAAACGCGCCGCGTCCCCGTAAAAAAAGTAATCTTCTTTTACGAAACTACTTGATCGTCGGCAGAACGCTGGCAGAATTCTGGAACGAGCCGGGCACGAATGAGCAGAATGGGACATGAACGATGAAACGCGCTTCTCCGCGGATCATCATCTCGGCGTCGTCATCGCCGACGTGGCGGGCAAAGGCGTTTCGGCGGCGCTGATGATGACGATGGCGCACACTCTAGTGCGTAGCCATGCTCCAACACTTGCCGACCCCGGTGCATGTTTGCAGCGCGTCAGCCAATTGCTGTTCGAGCAAAGCCCACGCAACATGTTCGTCACCATGTTCTACGGCATCTTGGATCTACACAATGGTCAACTCTCGTACGCCAATGCCGGGCACAATCCACCGCTGCTCGTACGCAGCGGCGAGACAAGGGCCTTGCCTGTGAAGCGGAGCCTTGCCGTGGCTATGATGCGTGACTTTCCTTATGCGACCACGCGCGAACAACTCGAGCCCGGTGACACCCTTTTCCTCTACACCGACGGCGTCGTCGAGGCCGCACGATTGGACCGGATGATGTTTGAAGACGAGCAACTGCATCAAGTACTAGCCGAGCACACAGGTCAAGGAAGCGAACGCCTGGTGATGCACGTACGTGATGCCGTCCAAGCTTTCACCGACGGTGCACCGCAGTCCGACGACATGACGATGCTGACACTGTGCTATCGGGGGAATGATGGCGTAAGCTAGGCGTGCGAAGTCTGCGTCAAATGCATCTATATAAATTCGTGTGAGGCAAAAAAATGAGAGCAAAGGCGTACTATGCGCGTTCAATTCGCCCGTTCGCATCTCATGAGTGCCTCGTATCCGGCTTCACTAATTGGTCTCCTGATTACAGCTCTGCTGTACACGGCAATCGTGCCATGCTGCGATGACGACCATCAGACGCACTCCCCATCCGCCGCAGCCCATAGTTCTTGGGTCGATGCTAGCGGTGCGAGTGATACCATGCACATCTCCTGCTGCGAAGGCTGCCTCAAGTGCTGTACCCGTTCCCTAAGCGCGCCTCTGCAGTCTGCTGATCTTCCGTTGAGACAAGTCGATGCAACGACCTTCCTCGATGGTTATGCCCTGAGTGACCTATTGGTAGCCATTTGGCATCCACCTCGGGTTTATGGACGCCGTTGCTAATTCGATATAACGGCGGATTCAATTCTTTTTAGCACTTCGAGTACTTGGTGTCTGCTTCCTTTATCTGATGCAGCACCGCACAAACATAGCCCATCTATGTCTAAACGCTTTTTTGTATGGACAGGCCTTTTGTGGTTTGTCATGACGCCGTCAATTTTTGCCCAACATACCTACCGCGCCCTTGTCGTAGATGAACACGATAGTCACCCACTCGTCGGTGTCAACGTCGTCGTGGTGGGCACCATCGTTGGTGGTGCAACCGACGCCGAGGGTCGCGTCACGCTGACAGGGATTCCGGCAGGGGAGCAAATGCTGCTGTTCTCATATGTCGGCTTTGAGGAATTAAAACTGACAGTGACCTTCCCGCTGCCCGATCCGTCGGTTGTAGCCGTGATCGAGATGGAAGAAGGGCACGAGCACCTTGAAGAGGTTTCCGTGACGGCGGCGCGCACAAGCCGCACCATCGCCGACCAACCGAGCCGGGTAGAGACGATTGCGGGCGAGGAGATCGACGAGAAGATCTCGATGGAGCCGTCGAACATTACGATGCTGCTGAACGAGTCGCCGGGCATCACGGTGCAGCAGACCTCAGCGGTGTCGGGCAATGCGAGCATCCGCATCCAAGGGCTCGACGGCCGCTATACGCAACTCCTGAAGGACGGCTTCCCGCTCTACGGCGGCTTCTCGGGGGGCCTCTCGCTCCTGCAAGTCCCGCCGCTCGACCTCCTGCAGGTCGAGATCATCAAAGGCCCCGCCTCTACGCTCTACGGCGGCGACGCCATCGCCGGTCTGGTCAACCTCGTCTCGAAGACGCCGACGGAGACGCCCGAGCGCTCAGTAATTCTCAACGCAACAAGCGCCCAAGGCTTCGACCTCGGCGGCTTCTTTTCGGGCCGTAACCAGCACTGGGGTGGCACGCTGCTGCTTTCCGGCAACCTCCAGCAAGCCTACGACCCCGATAACGACAACCTCGCCAATCTTCCGCAAAGCCGCCGCCTGACGATACATCCGCGCATGTTCTACTACCCAAGCGCCAATACCATCGTATCGCTTGGCGTTGCGGGTACGTTCGAGCAGCGCGAAGGCGGCACGACTAATGTTATCGAAGGTCGCTCGCGCCAAGGTTTTCTCAGGGTTAACACGTCCACCCGCCTCACCTCACAGGCTCGTCTTGATCATCAACTGACGTCCGGGGCTCGCCTGACCCTTAAGAACAGCGTCACCTATTTCGACCGGGGCGTAGAAGACCGTTGGCCATTTCGTCAAGACCGCTTCGACGGAAACCAAGTGGCGACCTATTCTGAGGTCTCGATGCTGCTTGAAAGGGATGCGGCTGACGTCGTCTTGGGCTTGGATATGCGAAGTGATGCGTTCTCTGAGGCCGACCCTGTGGAATGGCGACCGCTCGATTATACGTACATCAGCATGGGTGCTTTCGGACAGTACACGCGTGACTTTGGTGCACAGGTCGTTATCGAGGGTGGCCTAAGGACAGAATACCACGGCGAGTTTGGTTTCTTCGTTTTGCCCAAAGCATCTGTGCTCTACCGCATGACAGACCAGCTTAGTGCACGTGTTGGTGGTGGCCTAGGCTACCAAGCGCCGACCGTGACGCTTGAGCCGCCCGAGGGACGCAAATTTGATGATGTATGGCCACTCAATGATGATGTGGAAGCTGAAAATTCAGCAGGTGGCAGCTTCGACATGAACTACCGTACCCTCCTCTTTGATCGCGTCACGCTTTCGCTGAATCAGGCGTTCTACTTCACCAACCTGCGCGACCCAATCGTGGCTATTGGTACAGATCATCCGGGGCTACGCTACCGGAATGCTAGCGGCGCGATTCGGACTCGGGCGCTGGAAACCAACGCGAAGCTCTCGTACGGCGATCTTAAGCTGTTCTTAGGCTACGTCTACCTCAACATTCGCACGGATTATACCGCTGAAGAGGCTATGTTTCTTGAGAGCTATATCATTGACTACATTGGGGAGGGGCAATCGGTCCCGCTGACGCCAGCACACAAGACCTACACCGTCCTCGTCTATGAAAAGCATGGGGACATGCGCATCGGGTTGGAGGCCTACTACACTGGGGCGCAGCGCCTCTCCAATGGAGATCCGACGGAGGGATATTGGGTGCTGGGTCTGATGGGTGAACGGCGCGTTGGCTTCGCGCGCTTTTTTCTCAACTTCGAGAACTTCCTCGACACTAAACAGGCCAACTTTGGCGATGTCTCTCGCTTCAGCGAAATCTGGGCTCCGATGGATGGTTTTATCGTCAACGGCGGCGTAAAATATGCATTTTGATGAGGCCATTGGGATTGGGCTATGCCTCGTAGGTGCTCACTGCGCTCTCCGCATACGCTATGCACCCCGTCTTGCCTATCCGCGCTTACCGTTACATGTTACGCATGTCTACTCCGCTCCTCCCGCATGATGTGTCGGGTTGCGGATTGCTCCCTCAAGTGATCGCCAATAACCGAGCGCAGTACCCACGTGTACACATAAAACAGGACGAGAGAAACGGTTGTCCACAGATAATATGCCGTTGAAGAACCACCCTGCATGAAGCGTGTGGCGAGGAACGGCACACACACTAGGATGATGAAGAGAGCAATGGCCTTGTACCATTTGGCTTTTGCCAGACGCCAGAGCATGTAGGGCGTGAACACAACTGCAAGGGTCGTGAGGACAGCCGAGATCAGGCTATACGGTAGAAAGAACGCTCCACCGCCAAGCCAAGCCGTTTGGCCTTCGTATCGGAGCCAATAGTGCAGCTTTTGGAGTGCGTGCTCTTCCTCACTCGTCGCGTATGCAGATGCTTCAACGTCACTCATGGGTTGGCAAAAGTATCAGATGTGGCATTCCAATCTACTGCGGTCCGTTCAAATCAGGACGACCCGGCAGCACATCCGCATACCAGAAGCCGTCGCGGTGGACGACTTCGCCTGTGGTGACTGGGATGGGTTGGGCAAACATCGGGCCTGTGTGGCAGAAGGTGTGAAATTCGCCGTTTTCGCCGCACGGATCAGCGGTGGCGGGCAGGTCGGCTAAGAGCGCGGCGTCGTAGGTGCGGCCGACGAAGGATGGGGCGAGTTGGTTCGGGTCGATGCAGGTGAGCATGGCGCGGAGGCCTGCGGCAACCATCTGCTGGGCGAGCGTAGATGTGCCGCCGTCGGGGTGCCAGATGGGGAAGAGCGGCTGCAAGCCGGTGCCTGCGAGTTGCTGCTCCCGATAGGCGCGGATGTCTTCGAGAAACAAGTCGCCAAACGCGATGTGGGTGACGCCTGCGGTCTCGGCATGTGCGAACGCTTGGGCCATGCGCGCTTCGTAGTCGGCGTTGGTGCAGGGCCACGGTAACAATACAGGCCAGAGCGGCAGCCCGGCGGCCTCGGCCTGTGCCTCCACGAGCGTACGCCGCACCGCATGCATCGCCACCCGGTCAGCCGCTTCATTAAATGACGTCAACAGGCCCACGATCTCCACGTCATCGTGCTGCTGCAATTGGTACAGCATCCACGCGCTGTCTTTGCCGCTGCTCCACGAGACGAGGGTGCGGGGTTTGGAGAAAGAGACAGGCATGAAGGGACGGTAGGAAAATTCGAATGGGTAAGCTCGAAATTCGAAAGGGAGGCGCAAGCAACCAAGTTCTCTTTTCGAGAATTCCCGTTGATGCGTTCCACCATGCCACGTTATAGCGAGCCCTAAAAGGGTGTGGTGATCTTCAACTACGGGCAAAAAGGTGCCAACCTGAAGGAGATCTATCCACTCGTTGCACTCGGCCGAGGTGACGCGGGCCGAGAACATCATGCCCACACTCACCCTTTCTTCCACTCCCTCTTTCCCCCTCTCGTCCGTTCTCTCTTTCCCCCATTCACCCACGCACACGAGCGAAGCGAGTCCTCATCCATCCGCGCAGCGCATCCCCATCCGGCGAAGCACAACCGAGCCCCCACCCGCGAGGCACAACCGAGCCCCTCCCACGAAGCACAACCGAGCCCCTACTTCACTAGCACCATCGTCCGCGTTTGCGTGAACGCTCCCGCATCCATGCGATAGAGGTAGGTGCCGCTCGGTAGGTGGGTGGCGTCGAAGGTGACGGTATGGTGGCCGGCAGTGCGGAGGCCGTCGGCGAGGCGGGCGACTTCGCGCCCGAGTAGGTCGAAGACGACGAGGCGAGCGGGTGCGGTCTCAGGCAGCGTGAAGCTGATGGTCGTCTGTGGGTTGAACGGATTTGGGTAGTTGGCGTCGAGGCGGAAATCTTGCGGCGTTGTCGTGCTTGGT
>CAYYHN010000349.1:0-2122 GCA_964471245.1 uncultured Rhodothermaceae bacterium
ACCGCGGCCTTCACGAATTTTGTAGAGGATGTAAGCAAAAACAGCCAAGATAAACGTGGCCAGCGTGCCTACCAGAATGATGGTTGAGAGGATAGGGACGAGTTGCATGGTGCTACGTGACGTTGTATGGACAGAAGGTGCTGATGTACAGCGGGGAAGGTTTTTTTCGAGGGTGTGCCAGAAGTACGTTCAATTGGCGTGCCGTTCAATCAACTTGGCGTTTTTTTATCGTTTTGAAGCTGTTTCAACGCCATTTTGAGACGAACAAGCGGTCGAGGATCTATGAGGCGGCTCAGGTTGAGACGCCTCATGGGCAGAGAATCTACCCTTTCACCCCAGCACCAATTCGCTTCAATTTGCCCCATTTCATCCCAATACCGAGGAATTCCTCGATGGTCGCAAACGTCTTGCAGACGTCGATGATCAGAATGAAGAAGAGGCGATAGAAGATGGAATAGAAGACCAAACGGGCTTCTTCTTTCTCGACAGCAACACAATAGAGCGCCGCTACAAGGTCGAGAATCGTCAGGCTAAGCCACCAATACACGAGGTAGTAGCTCAGGTCAAAGGCGAGAGCGATGACGATAAAATAGAGGTTGGCAAACACGTTCATCACCGGCCAGATCAGCGATTCGAACGCCATTGCCCACATCACGATGGTGCCGCCAAAGTTGATGGTCGGATTGAAGAACAGGTCGCGGTGCTTCCGCACAGCTTGGATGATGCCACGCGTCCAGCGGTAGCGCTGCTTCAGCAGATCGAGCCACTTGTTCGGTGCTTCCGTGTACGACTTGGCATCGGGCTCATACTCGACGCGCCAGCCGGCACGAATAATCTTCAGCGTGATGTCGCAATCCTCCGCAAACGTATCGGAGCTGTACCAATCGGCTTGCTTGATAGCATCCTTGCGGAACATGCCGAGGGGGCCAGGGATGATGTTAACGAGCTTGACGAGACTCTGTGCCGAACGGGCCATGTTGAGGCCTTCTACATATTCAAGCGCCTGCAACGTCGTTAGCATGTTGTCACGGTTCAGCACCTTCACATTGCCCGCAACCGCACCAACCTGGGGATCAGTGAAATGGCGAATGCACTTGCGAAGCGTGTCCGGCGATAGCTGCGAGTCACCATCAACGTTCAATACAAACTCGTAGGATGACACCTGAATACCTGCATTCAACGCCGTCGACTTTCCACCGTTGGTTTTTTCGACGAGCTTCACCTGCACACGACCGTCGTGGTACGCGCCTACCAGCGACTGCGCTACCGGCCGTGTCTCATCCGAGGACCCATCGTCGACGATGATAATCTCATAAAGCGGATAATCCATTTCGAGCAACGAGGCAATGGTACTCTTCAGCAACACTCCTTCGTTGTAGGCCGGGACGATGATAGAGACCGGCGGTGTAAAGTTTGGATCGTTCCCCGCTTGCTCTTTCATGGTGAACTTGGCCGTATTCAGATACGCCATGTGCATCAACAGGAAATAGCGGAAGAGCAGGATACAGAGGAAGAGTACAAGGGCAACAATAGAAGCATATACGATGACACCTTGCCAATTCAGGGTACTCTCGATACCACCATTGAACCAATTAGCGAGTACACCACGGCTGGTCCAGTCGAAGAGTAAGCCACGACCTGTTTCGGAGGCAAAGAGCCAAACGATAAAGAACAGCACAGCGGATAAGATGCCATATACTAAAATGCGGCGTAGGTACGTACCTGCACTCGTCTGGACAGCGTTCATGCTATCGTTATCGCGTTTCTCAGGCATGAACGGGATGCGGTTGACGGGCACGCGTGCGTAGTGCACAAGGTCGTGTGCCACCTCAGGTGTTGCCGCACCATCGCCTTCCGAAGCCAAGGCTACATCAGTGGAGGTGCCAAGAGGCTGATCCGCGTCGTTGTTGTTGTTATACGTTGCCATAGCAGGGTCCAAGAACCGGGTTGGCCAAGGGTTGCAAAAAGTGTGAGGAGCGACCGGA
Organism: uncultured Rhodothermaceae bacterium; assembly: GCA_964471245.1. GTDB lineage: Bacteria > Bacteroidota > Rhodothermia > Rhodothermales > CAYYHN01 > CAYYHN01. Next base: position 1,986 of record CAYYHN010000349.1, read on the forward strand.
CGGGTCGTGCCAAGATCTAAGACAAGGACCGTGCCTGTCCCGTTTTAGCACACAAACCGCCTGTTTTCGGCGTCATTTTGACTCAGGATGAGACGACTGAGACGGGGACAGAATGCAAAAAGGAAGGGCGAGAAATG
>CAYYHN010000349.1:2135-5460 GCA_964471245.1 uncultured Rhodothermaceae bacterium
AGTTTCCCGCCCTTCCTTTAGCCGACTGTGTCAGTCGTTACAGCGTCCAGTACAATGCACCTGCAAAGGTGAAGGTGCTGTAGCGATCAAAGAAGGTGTTGCTGCTGCTACCGAGCGAGCGTGTGGACTGCCCAGCGCTGGCGCTCAGGGTCAGTGAGAGTTTACGTGCAAGGCGGTAGACGTAGTCCATCTCGATGCGGCGCGAAACAAAGCCGTTCGAGCGGCCCACGAAGCCTGCTGAGCCACGCACACGTAAGTACGAACGGTTAAGCATCTCACGCTCGTATTCCAGCCAGAAATCGTATGTCTGGTACTGGCGCGGCGAGAAGTAGATGTCGACCGTGCTGCGGTAATCAATCTGGTAGAACGTCATCCCCAAGTAGGTGAAGTTCAAGATCCGATAGCCTGCCTCCAACTGGATGTTGGTGCCATAGTTGGTCTCAGCATCGGTGGCCGTGCTGCCAAAACTATCGCGCACGATATTAAAGGCAAACGTACCGTTGACTTTGAGCAGCGAATCCGGCAGAATCGAGGCCGAGCTGGCTTTCACGTCGAACTGCGTCAGGCGTAGATCGAACTGACCACCACCCGGCGACCACAACGCAATTGAGCCTTCGGTGCTGCGCACGCCTGCCGAAGCCGTGTAGCGCCCCGGATTTTGGTGCCAGTAACGGATCCCTCCATAGGGTATGGTGCGGCCGCCTTCATAGTCAAACAAGCCAAATTCTGCCGAGATACGGTTCGTATAGCTTGCCTTGACCGAGCGAATCGGTGCCGTGAGATCGACATAGCCTGCACCGAATACTTGGTTGATGCGCCCACGAACCGTTTCTGAATTTGGTACGAGGCGACGCGTGCCACTCACGAAATGCGAGTTGATACCCGCCGTGAAGACCGCGCCAATGGGCAGCGTCACCTGCGTCTGAACGCCCTGTGCCCAGCGGTCGTAGCGCGTCCCACCACCCCGTGCCACGACGGCATCAGAGGTTGGGACGATGAGCCCTGCGAAGTCATAACCACGACGCGCAGACGTCACGCCACCGAAGGCACCGACTTGGATGCCACGGATGCGCTCTTCAACTACGCGAGCGTCCGGTGTCAGTGTGCGGGCCTCTTCGTAGAGCGCCGTTGCGGTGCTGAACTGTTGCAGTTGGCTGTACGAGTCGCCAAGGAGGAGCACGACTTCGTAGTCGTTCGGGTTCATGTCGCGGATACCTTCCAGCGTCTGGATGGTACCCGTGTAGTCTTTGCGGTTGTACTGGTAGCGCGCAATCGACTTCGCGGTGTCATAGTCGAAGTTCTGCTGTTGTACAGCACGCAGGATACTGATCGCCGTCACATAATCACCAGCCGCCGCGTGCACATCAGCCAACTCGGCCAATTCAGCACGGGTGCGCTTGTTGCCACGTGCCTCGAAGTAGTCCTCATAGCGCGCGATGGAGGCACGGTAACGCTTGGCCGCCGCAAGGCGACGCGCATCGTTAATGATGTTCAACTGGTTGGCCTGCTCAGCCCGAATCTGCTCGCGTTGCAAGCGCTGTGCCAGTGTAGCAATGCGGTCGGCATAGCGTGCATCGGCCCGCTCTTGCACACGGTCCAGCAACGCCTGTGCTTCGCCGATGCGGCCTTGGCCGAGGCGGTACGACGCAAAGTCGAGCGCCAGCGCCACATCGAGCGGCTGCTGCTCAATCGCCGACAGCATATATTGCTCTGCATAGCCATCCACCATGTCGGCAGCGATAGCCGAGAGGGCGTAGATGCGCTGGTAATCGCGATTAGCTGGGTCAGACTGGATCAGGAAACGCGACTCCACAAGGGCTTCGTCCACGCGGCCGTTTACACGGAGGAGTTCGGCGCGACGAGCACGCAGTTCGAGGTTATTCTGATCGGCCGTCACCAAGCGATCCATCAGGTCCATCGCTTCAGCCGAGCGACCTGCGACGACATAGTTATCTAATAGATCTTTCAGCGCATTCGCATCAGCGGGATTACGCTGCACGCGGGCTTCGAGCGACGCAATACGCTGCTCTGCTAACCGAACCTTTGCTGTCTGGACCTGCTGCGCCAAGGTCGCAAAACGAGCGTCCTGCTGGGTCACGCCATTCAGCAGTTCTTCTGCCTCACCAATCCGGTTGACCCGTACCAACTCGCTGATAAGTTGGTAACGAATGTTGACATCATTTGGATTAGCACGCAGGCGATACGTAAAGCGGTCAATCGGGAAGATGGGCGAATTGCCCTGTGTAGCCAAGAAACCGTCATCCGTCTGGATAAACAGATCAAGCCAGCGCTGCGTGTCTTTGTAGTTTGGTGCCAGTGTCGTCAGTTGATCGTACGCTTCGCCATAGCGCTTGTATTTGATGAGTTCGCTCACGAGGCGGAAACGCTTCTCATCTTGGCTTGGGTTGGCACGCAGTTCGCGATAGAGGCGATCGACAATGAACTCGGTGCGTGGCTGTACCTGCTGCGGACGGCGCGGCTCGGCACGCGCGAGCCCACGCTCGACTACGGCGTAACGGCGCTGCCACTGCTCGCTGTTGCGATAGCGCGGGCGGAGCACATCAAGGTTCTGCTTGGCTTCGAAGTAGCGGTCAGCGCCAATCAGCAAGTCAACCAGTTGAAACCGCTTGGTGTCTTGGCTTGGGTCGGCGCGCAGTTCACGCGTGAGCACATCGATTGGGTAATTCGATGGGCCATCGTCACGGTCGCGCTCAGCAATGGTACGGTTACCACGAGCGCGCTCCAACCCAACTTGGGCTTCCCGGCTGCCCGGGTTCAGGCGTAGGGCTTGTTCGAAGGAACGAATCGCTGCCTGGTTCTTGCCTTGCCACAACTGGAAGTACCCGAGACGCATATACAAATCGTCATCGGTCGTGTAGATTTCTAGGTAGCGGTTCGCGACGCGCTCACCAAGATCGTTGTCACCTTCATAGCCAGCAATTGAAATGAGGTAGCGACGCACGACATCGGGGGTGCCCTGCGTGTTCTCAAGGTAGAGGCCGTACTGCTCGGCGGCAGCCTGATGTGCCGAAGCCTCATGCAGGGCGTCGGCATATTGCAAGCGGAAGCGGGCGTTGTCTGGATTGGCCTCCACGAGGCGACGCAGACTTTCCAAGCTGCCACGCACGCGGTTGTTGCGCTGCTGCCGTACGCGCTGCAACCCATCACGGGCCGCTGCATTCGTCGGCGTGAGTTCCATCACACGCTGGTAATCCGCTTCAGCCCGCGCGTAGTCTTCGCGACCTTCGTAGGCTTGGGCACGCAGCAACAGCGCGTTCGCATTTTCAGGATCCTGACGCAACAGTTCATTCAAGGTGCGCAGCGC
>CAYYHN010000350.1:0-5447 GCA_964471245.1 uncultured Rhodothermaceae bacterium
ATCAGCATCATAATCGCCCCAATCGACGGAAGCGAAGGCGACACGGGCAAGGTTGGTGGCGGCGGCCTCGAAGCTACCGCCATTGTTGCGATACACATGCGCGATGAAACCTTGGTCTGAGGCTCCCGCAATGAGCACATCAAGGTCGCCGTCAGCATCGTAGTCGCCCCATTTAGCTTGGCCGTAGGCTACGCCGGGCAGTGCGGTGGCTTGTGCAGTGAAGGTGCCTCCGTCGTTGCGGTAAAGTTGTGTCGTGCGCGCTTCGTCAGCCGCTTCGCCTGTGAGTAGTAGGTCGGCATCACCATCGTTGTCGTAGTCACCCCATGCGGCCGAACCGCTATGCAGACCTGTGAACCCAGCGTCTACTGCGGCAAAGGTACCACCATCGTTACGGTAGAGTTGCGTCGTCGGGGCGTAGGGAAAGGCGCGACTAGTGCTCCCCATCAGCACGAGGTCGAGGTCGCCATCGCGGTCGTAGTCGCCCCATGTTGCACGGCTGTATGTGAGACCCGCAAACGAAGCTTGGGTGTCAGAAAAGACAAACATGGAGTCTTGGCTCGCAGCACCTTGTGTTGGCTGCTTGCCGTCGTTTCGGTAGAGCGATGTAGTAAGTAGCGTGCCTTCTTGGCCGCTCACGAGGACATCGAGGTCACCGTCAGCATCGTAGTCGCCCCAAGCGAGTGCGCCTTGCTGAACGTGTGGCAGATCATGGGGAGCCGGACTAAAAGCGAAGGGCTGCGTCACGGGCTGGGCTGCAAGGGGCAGCACAAGCGCCGCAAGGAGGAGCATAGCTCCAAAAAAGCGAACGGGCATACGGTTAGCACTGGATGAAAAGGCAGGACGCGGTCGCTAGTTACCGAATGGACACGCGGTGCGAAAGGTAAAAAACAAGTTCCTCGTTCATGATGAGTTGAGCAGGACATGAGGAGCGAAGATAGGGAGAATTCCCACACGCCCATCGGGGGGGGGCCCCCTGCAAGCCGCAGCCGTCTGGCCGATACCTGAAAGGCCGTCCTATTGTACAAAACCACGAGCGCAGTTTGCTGGCAGCTCTGATGCTACTACACCAAACGTAGTGAATCGCAGGACATAACCGCACACTTACATGAAGAGCCTCCGATGAAACGAACCATCCCTCTTGCCCTCATAGTGGCGCTGCTTCTAACCGCTGCTACGCCGTCGACCACACCCGATAACCCCTTATCCCCGATGCAAAAGCTGTTTGTCCTTAAGGAGGTCAAACCCGATGTGCAGCGGGTAGGCATTCTCTGGAACCCCGATGCCGTTAATGTGGCGGCGCTGACACGCCTCTTGCAAGTCGCAGGTACATCAACCCAGATTGAGGTTTTCATTGGTGAGGCCAAAAAGGTTAAAGATGTCGCCCCGCGTTGGCGTGAACTCACCGAGACGCATGCCATTGATGTGCTTTGGGTCCTCGAAAACGATGGCCTGATGGAGCAAGATGCCGTGCAAAGCTATTTACTGAAGCAGGCCACGAAAGCGCGCATTCCCGTGCTTGCCCCCGATTCCGACTGGGTACAGGCAGGCGCAACGCTAGCACTCGCCGCCGATGCTGGTGCTATTCAGCTCCATGTCAACAAAGCATCACAATCGGCGCTTGGGCTAGAAATCCCAGAAAAATATGCTGGGCAAGTCCAGTACGCATCCAAGTAGCCGTTTTTAGCATTAACGCCCTTGTTTCAGCCATTGGGGGTTTTCCCCACAGGCAACCAGGGCTTTTCCTGATTAGGACTTTGGTTCACACCGCTGATCCCTGTCAAATGAACACCCGCCTTGTCGCGTGTTCAAATCCCACCCGCTACAACTCCCACAAAAAATCTGCATACGAAAGTACCATGCCTTTCAGAAACGTATTGCTTGCTTTGCTTGTGGTTGGCCTCTTCACTGGAGCCGCTGCACCAACTCCTTCTGCTGACGTTACTCCCATCCAACAGTTATTTATCCTGAAAGAACTCAAGCCCGATGTGAAGCGGGTTGGTATCGTCTGGTCTAGTGACCGATCAGATAAGGACGTGTTACTCAAAAAGATTCAACAAGCGGCGACCTCTACAGGTGTCGAGATTTTCTTGGCAGAAGCGGGTGCCGTAAAGGACGTAGCGCCCAAGTTTCGCAATTTGGTCGACAAGCATAGCATCCAAGTGCTGTGGATTGTCGGTGATGACGGCCTCGTCGACCAGCAGGTCGTACGCACCTACCTGGTCAAACAAGCGACCAAATCGCTCATCCCAATTTTGGCTCCGAACGCTGATTGGATTACGGCAGGAGCTTCAGTGGCCCTGACGCGTGCCGACGGCTCCACGGGCCTCATCGTAAACCGCGCTGCAGCCGAGGCGATGGCGCTGACTATACCACCACAGTATGAAGAGCGTACTTCCTACTTAGCGACCAGCTAGGTGACGCGTCTGCTTACTTACTGCTGAAAAGAACCTCGTCCCGATCCGCCCTGATCTTTCCTGAGGTTCTGGGAAGCACCCTACCATCCGAGAAGACCTACTATGTTAACTAAACTAGATTTACGCAAGCGTTTTGCCGTCCAGATGGGCGGGATAGCAGCAGCTACCTTCGTTCTTTTCTTTGGCTTCGCGCAGTACTCGATCCATACTACAGAAGAAATTTTTGTAGAGCGAGGTTCTGAGTCGGTCGAGTTGTTGGCGAGTGAGTCAGGCATCTATCTATTGATGCAGGACGACGCGTCGCTGCAGGAGCGTCTCGATAACCTCGTCGAAGGGAATCATGCCGTAGCGGCAGGGTTCTACGATGGAGACCACAATCTTTTCGTCGAGAATGCGTTGACGGAGCGCATCGCTTCTGAAAAGCTGGAAGCAGCAACGGAGACCATCACGTGGACGGAGACGACGGGAGGACAGTCGATCCTTTTGGTGCGCGTTCCGGTTGCAAACGAGGGCGAAGTGCTGGGTGAGGCTGTGGTCGCACTTGCAGCAGAAGCCCTGCAAGCGCAACGCCGTGCCAGCTTGATCATCCAAGGCGGCGTGTTGCTTATCGTGCTCGTCCTAGCATGGCTGATGCTTACCATCATGCGCCGTACCGTAGTGCAGCCACTCGAAGCCCTGCGCAACGCTGCAGGTGCTGTCGAGCAAGGCGACCTAAGTGTCCGTGTTGAAGTTGACCAAGAAGATGAGATCGCTTCCTTGGCAGCTTCGTTCAACGCCATGGTTAAGGCAAGCGAGCGTAATCTAGAAGAGATTCAACAACAGATTCGCCAGACTGAAGCAGCCGAGAAACTGATGCAAGAAGCCGAAGAGCAACGGCAATACTTGCAAGCAGAGTTCAGCCGTATTGCTACGGTGATCGAAGCTGTGACGCGGGGCGACTTGACACAACGTTTAGCCGTTGCCCAACAGGATGCCGTCGGCGACCTGATGGGCAAGATCAACGGCATGATTAGCGACCTCGAAGTGCTGATTGGCGAGGTGAAGCACGCAGGTAGCGAACTGTCGGAGGCGGCTTACAGTGTGTCTTCGGCGGCAGAGGAAATGTCGGTTGGGGCACGGGATCAAGCGCAGCAAACGAGCGAAGTAGCCGCTGCTGTCGAGGAAATGTCGATCACGATTTCGCAATCCTCACAGCATGCAGGCCAAGCAAACAGCCTTGCCGAAAACGCCTCGACATTAGCTCTGAAAGGCGGAGAAGTCTTCCGTGAGACCCGTGCAGGCATGGAGCGCATCGCCGACATCGTGAAGGCCTCTACCGCCGACGTGACAGACCTCGGCGACTCGAGCCGCGAGATTGGCGAGATCGTCCGCGTCATCGGCGACATCGCTGACCAAACGAACCTGCTGGCTCTCAATGCTGCTATCGAAGCAGCCCGTGCGGGCGAGCAAGGCCGTGGCTTCGCGGTGGTTGCCGACGAGGTACGCAAGCTTGCCGAACGCACATCGACGGCGACGAAAGAGATCGGCACAATGATTCAGCGCATCCAGCAGAACACGTCGCAGGTTGTCGAATCGATGACGCGTGGCAACCGCGAGGTTGAGCATGGCCTCGAATTGGCTGACAACGCGTCGCATTCCATCGAAGCCATCATCGAAGGCATTGAGAAAGTCGTCGACGTGATCAACCAGATTGCTGCTACGAGCGAAGAGCAATCAACCACCAGTAGCCAAATCTCGCACAACGTTGACACCATCTCGACGGTAGCCGACGAGGTTTCGCGCTCTACGGGTGACTTGGCACACACAGCCGAGCAGATGAGTGGCCACGTACTAACACTGGAGCAACGCATTGCACGCTTCCGCATCTCGGGCAGCAGCGAACCTGAGCCCGCCGCCAGCTACGGCGACGGTGCCTCCTCCGGCGACGGCCTCAGCTATGGGTACCCCACGTTCTAATTCGTGCTCACCCAAGAAAAAGGCTCCGTTTTGTAATGAAACGGAGCCTTTTTGGGTTCTTGGTACTTACGCTCACGCGTTCGCTTTGGGGCACGATTTGCCTCAACTCCCCAAACTACCCAATCCCCCCAAACCCCTACACTCAACCCGCCACTTCGGCTTGTTGGATCAGGGCTTCGGCGGTTTCGTGGCCGAGGTAGCGGTCCATTGCCCAGTGCGCGCCGTAGATGACGGGCGTGATAACGACGGCAATGATGAACTTGTAGATGTAGTTGAACAGGGTGATAGCCAAGATCTCCTGAAACGCAAGTTGACCAGCGAAGGCAACAGTCAGTACAACGAAGGTGTCGATGAACTGTGAGCCAAAAGTCGATCCGGTAGCACGGAGCCAGAGGTGCTTGCCTTTCGTGAGACCGCGTAGCCAGTGAAAAAGGAAGATATCAACGAACTGGCCAAGGCCATAGGCCACGAGGCTGCCGAAAATGACGCGCCCCGTTGCACCGAACACGGTATTGAAGGCTTCCTCGGGAACAGGCGATATATCGGCGGTGGGTACGGCCATAGCGAGTTGCAGAAGGCCAAACTCGAACACGATCATCGCCATCCCGACAAGTGTTACGAACCGGATGCCGGGCTTGCCGAAATACTCGTTCAGCAGGTCGGTGATGATGAACGTGATGGGAAAGGCAAGCACGCCAGCCGTCATAATCACCTCGTCGAACTCCACGCCGAAGATCGTGATGGTGAACGGCAGGTCGAAGGCGGTGAAGAACTTGCTGGCGGTAGCTTCAGCAATGACGAGCGCCGTCAGAAAGATGGCTGCACAGACGACGTACAGCTTTTGCGGACGCGTCAATTGGTAGTGACGATGCGAGGCGTTAGACGACATAGCACATGGGCGCGTCGCCAAAAGTTAGGACGCGGCGGGTTTAGAAACGATGGAGGATGTTTCTTGATGGGGAAGAAGCGGGGCAGCCAAGACGTTTCGTCGTCTTCGCATTCGCCGCCCCCTGCCTTCGTCGGCGAGTACTAGGTCGATTCTGTGCCGTTGGGGCAGGGCACCTTCGGTGTCGTCCT
>CAYYHN010000351.1:0-5445 GCA_964471245.1 uncultured Rhodothermaceae bacterium
ATCGAACTTGCAGATACGTTTGACCGCGAAGTTGCCTCTGCCCTCCCGACCATCAACGGAACAACACCACCGTATCGTTCGCTCGTCGATGCAGAACGTACGGCACTAGACGAAGCCACATCACAACATCAAAGCTTGGGGGCAAGCTTGGCGGACCTCAGAACGACTGTGGCAGAGGTCTAGCGCTTTAGGCTACAAGTGTTCACCTTGAATAATCCCTTGGTAGGGATTCCCACTGGAACTTCACTCATGGCGCCGCTGCCGCAGCGTATACTGAACGACTGCCTTTCAGCACCAACCAAGGATTCATGGAAACGCTCGAACTCAGCCTCGCCGTGCCAGAGACGTTGCAGGAGTTTCTGATCGCCGAACTCGCCGATCTGCGCTTCGAGGGATTCGTCCAAGAGCCGGAGACGCTTAAAGCCTATATCGATGCCGAGCATTGGGATGCCGACCGCCAAGCGTTTGTGACCCAATGGCTGACTGCGCGAAAGTGCCCAACTGAGATCCATGTCCATAGCTATGCGCAACAGGACTGGAACGCAACGTGGGAAGCCACCATTGAGCCGATCCAAGCCGGACCGTTTGTCGTCAAGCCGACATGGAAACCACTACCTGAGGTGTGGGCTGACAAAATTGTGCTGGAAATCGATCCAAAGATGAGTTTTGGGACCGGGCATCATGAGACCACGCGCTTGGTGTTGGGACTGATGCCCGATTATGTGCCTCCTGGCGCGCGTGTGTTGGATGCGGGTACAGGCACCGGCGTACTCGGGATAGCTGCGCTCAAGCTGGGTGCGGCGGCTGTCGAAGGGTTCGACATCGACCCGTGGGTAGAGGAGAACGTGCTCGAAAACGTCCGACGCAACGATGTCGCACGCCGCTTTCGGTTTGCTGTTGGCACCCTTGACTCCGTCGAGCAGCCACTGTTCGACTTAATCCTCGCCAACATCAACCGCAACGTCTTGGTCGCGTACCTACCGGGCTTCGCTGAACGGATGGCACCTGGCGCACGCCTCATCCTGGCAGGCCTACTGACAACCGACCGAACGGAAATGCTTGTCGTTGTAAACCGAACTGGACTCGTGCCAATCGCAGAAGCAACTGAGAACGATTGGTGGTCGGTTGTCTTGGTGAAACGGTAGCAAGCGAATTGGCCTAGTAAAACTTCCAAACAAAAAACCCGAATTGCCCCGCTATTCGGGTTTGTCGGAGAGCCAATGAGCGGACTCGAACCGCTGACCTGCTCATTACGAGTGAGCTGCTCTACCAGCTGAGCTACATTGGCGTGCATTAAAGCGAAGACTACCAAGATACGACTATGGGTCGACAGCTGTCAAGAATCTCGCCAGCCCGTGTCGTACATTCAACCTGCTCTCATGGTTTCTTCATCGATCTGATCTGTCTTAAACTTGTGATGACGTATGATTGCGCTGCATGACGTACGAAAACAGTATGGTTCGACAGTGGCCGTCGACGGGGTTCAGTTGACCCTAACGCCGGGTACGACAACAACGCTCATTGGACCGAGTGGCTGTGGAAAGAGCACATTGATTCGCATGATGAATGGTCTCGTGGAGCCAGATCGCGGTTCAGTTACGATAGATGGGACGCGTGTCGAGGTGACCAACGTGCGGAGTTTGCGGCATCGGATCGGCTATGTTATTCAGGAAGGTGGCCTGTTTCCGCATTTGAGAGCTGAAAACAACTTAGCGCTCTTGCCTCGTCATCTCGGTTGGTCATCAGAACGGATCGCAGCTCGAATCAAGGAGTTGGCTGACCTTGTGGGGCTTACCGCAGCACAGCTTACCGCATGGCCAACGCAACTTTCTGGGGGGCAACGGCAACGGGTGAGCTTGATGCGGGCGTTGATGCTTGATCCTCCGATGCTTCTGCTCGATGAACCATTAGGCGCGCTCGATCCAATGATTCGTGCTCGCTTGCAAGAGGATCTACGTCGCATTTTTCGGATGCTAAAGAAGACGGTTGTGCTTGTCACCCACGATCTGGCCGAGGCCCACTTTTTTTCTGATTCCATCGTCCTTTTACGTGCAGGACGGGTCGAGCAAGTGGGGCTTTTTTCTGACTTTCGCGATACACCGGCCTCGGCTTTTGTGTCGGAGTTTGTCGCAGCGCAGCGGGCGCTTCCGTTTGGGTAAGCACGAACGTAGAGAGCATTTGGATTGGGTAACGCAAACATCAGAGACATTTTCTGAAGATGCTTGATCGCTGCATAAGTAGTGACGACCTTGCCCTCGAAAGCACTTAACGGCAACAGCTAAAATTATGGCATTTACAACGACAGGCTCACTTGCGGGCAAAACACTCTTCATCACCGGTGCCAGTCGCGGGATTGGGAAAGCCATCGCGCTACGTGCAGCGCAAGACGGGGCGAACGTCGTCATCGCTGCCAAAACTACGGTGCTGCACCCTAAGCTTCCGGGTACCATCTACACAGCGGCCGAGGAAGTTGAGACGGCAGGTGGCAAAGCATTGGCCATCGCTGTGGACATCCGCGACGAGACGCAGGTGCAAGCTGCCATGGCGCAGACTGTTGAGACGTTCGGTGGGCTCGATATTTTGGTGAACAACGCCAGTGCCATCTACCTCGCGGGCACCGTCGATACGCCGATGAAGCGGTTTGACTTGATGCACCAAGTGAACACACGCGGCACGTATGTCTGTGCCCAAGCCGCGATTCCGTATCTAAAGCAAGCTGCGAATCCGCACATCCTCATGCTTTCGCCGCCGCTCAACATCGAGGAACGCTGGTTTGCGCCGCATGTCGCCTATTCCATCGCGAAGTACGGCATGAGCCTATGTGTTCTGGGCATGGCTGGTGAACTGCGCCGCGAAGGCATCGGCGTCAATGCGCTGTGGCCGAAGACGACCATCGCCACGGCTGCCATCCGCAACCTCCTCGGTGGCGAGGCTGTGGTCAAGCAATCCCGCAAACCGTCTATTGTAGCCGACGCTGCGCACGCGATCCTAACAGCGGATGCGAGGGGAACCACAGGGAGGTTTCTGATTGACGAAGACGTGCTCGTGACCGCAGGCGTCACCGATCTTGATGCGTACGCCGTGGTACCCGGCAATCCACTTGCTCCGGACTTCTTCATTTAGAGCATCTGCTGCAAAAGAAAAGGCCGTTGACGACATACACCAGTCGTCAACGGCCTTAACATTTTTGCTAAGTCAAGGCAAGTTCGGGCAGATTAGGGCGACTCGTCAACGACATGAAATGCCTGTTCACTGGGAAGCGTGATCTCACCTTCGCTGTGGGCGACCACGGAGGCAACGGTGGCGTCACCTGTCACGTTGGTCACAGTGCGGAGCATGTCGAGGATGCGGTCGACGCCGAGGATGAGGGCAATGCCTGCCGAGGGGACGTTGATGGTTTCGAGGATGACGACGAGCATCACGATGCCAGCGCTTGGTACGGCAGCCGTACCGATGGAGGCGAGCATGGCGAGGAGGACGATGGAGAGCTGCTCCGTCAGCGCGAGGTCCATGCCGAGGACTTGTGCGATGAAGACGGCGGCGACGGCTTGGTAGAGCGCCGTGCCGTCCATGTTGATGGTAGCACCCAACGGCAGCACAAACGAACTCACTTCCTCGGAGACGCCGAGTTCTTTCTCCGTTACCTCCATCGTGACGGGCAACGTCGCGCCGCTTGATGACGTGGAAAAGGCCACCAATTGGGCGGGCATAATGCTGCTGTAGAATTTCTTCAGCGTGAACGGCGTCAGGAATCGGATCAGCGAGGTGTACGTGATCAGCATGTGCAGGACGAGCCCGAAAATGACGACCAAGCAATACGCGCCGAGGCCTTGAAGCAAGCCCCAAATCTGACTCGGATCATCGCCAGCTAGACGCACAATGATCTCGGCCATGAGGGCGAAGACACCAATGGGCGCGGTATACATGATCAGCCCAACCATCTTAATGATCGTCTCGTCGAGCGCCTTAAACAGGTCGATCATTGGTTTGGCTTTCTGCGCCGGAATGAGGAGCAAACTCACCCCGAAAAACAGCGCGAAGAACACGACCTGCAGCATGTTGCGGTTGCTCGATGCTGCGCTGATGAAGTTGTTCGGCACCATGTCAACGAGTGGCTGCAAGGGGCCGCGTTCCTCCGTGGCTTGCGCTTGGGCTTGGCGGTCTGCGACATCACCCGCGTACGTCTCCATCAGTGACTCGCGCAGTTCCAGTGGCACGGTGTTACCCGGCTGGAAGACGTTGACCATGACGAGGCCGATCGTCAACGCGATGAGCGTCGTGCCGAGGTACACACCAATCGTTTTGCCACCGATGCGCGAGAGCTTGGCCGTGTCATTCAGCGACGCGACGCCGACGATGAGCGATGCCAAGACGAGTGGCACAGCGATCAGCATCAGCAAGCGGATGAAGATGGTGCCAAAGGGGGCAATCCAGTCGGTGATGAAGCCGCCCCAGCCAGCTTGGGCCCCAACGATGCCAAAAATGAGGCCGAGGACGAGGCCAATGATGATTTGCCAGTGCAGTTCTTTATACCAAGGCATAGGTCGAGGGGCTTGCGGTGAAGGTCAGGCGTGGTGGGTGGGTCGCTGCGCAACGGGCGCATGATACATAGAAACACGCTATGTTATGAAATCGAAGAAGCGGAAAAACGTAGCCCTGCCGCCACAGACGCCGTTTGGAATAGGGGACACATGCCGTACTTTTCGGCGCGATTTCCCCGCGATCTTCCTCCCGCATCGCTTCTCTTCTACACCGCAAGGCCGCACGTCCGATGGAGCAAATCAGCGTTTTCGACATCATCAAGATTGGCATTGGTCCCTCCAGTTCGCACACGATGGGGCCGTGGGTGGCAGCAGCACGCGCCGTCGACGAGGTTGCCGCACGCTTCGGACTTACGGAGGTTGTGGGACTCCGTGTCGAACTGTACGGCTCGCTTGCCAAGACGGGCAAAGGCCACGGCACCGACCTCGCCGTGCTGTTAGGGCTAAGCGGCTACGACTACACGACCATCGACACGCCTACGATTCCGGACAAGATCAGCGCTATCAAGACAACGCGCCGCCTCAATCTTGGGGGGCAACATTCGCTTGCCTTCGATCCGGCAACCGACCTCGTCTTTCGGTTTGATGAGAGCAAAGCGTTCCACCCCAATGGCGTCACGTTCTTTTTTGCACTCGCCAATGGCGAACAGGAGGCGTACACGTACTACTCGGTCGGTGGCGGATTTGTCGTAGAAGAAGGCGAGACGAGCGTCGTGGAAGCGGCACCGCCGTTGCCGTATCCCATCCATACCGCCACTGACTTACGGCAGCATTGCCAAACCACAGGCTTGTCGTTTGCAGAAGTGGTGCGCGCCAACGAGAGGCGATGGCGAACGCCCGCCGAAGTAGCGCAGGGTTTGGATGCTTTGTGGGAAGCGATGCGCGACTGCGTCTATCGCGGGCG
>CAYYHN010000352.1:0-5445 GCA_964471245.1 uncultured Rhodothermaceae bacterium
CTACGGCGACGTGCTGCCGATCCTCCAGGAGAACTGCCAGTCCTGTCATCGCGATGGCGGCGACAACTTCACGAGTGCTACCTTGCTTGTCGGTGTCATCTTCGCCTCGGCCGATTGGGGCGATGTGGAAGGCGATGGTGACCTCGATCTACTCGCCTCCGGGTTTGCCTCGGCTGGTCTTGCCACGACGAACCTCTATGAAAACCGCCGTCAGGTGCGGCCTCCTGCACCGGATGCCCCCAATGCCCTTCAAGCGAACGTGGATGGCGGATCCGTGACGCTAGCATGGGATGCGCCCACCGAAGGTCTCACCTACGACCTACGCATAGGCACGACGCCCGGTGGTGCCGACATCGTTGCCCCGCTTGCCGACGCGCTATCTGGGCAACGCCGTGTCTTCCAGCCAGGTACAGCGCTGCAGCCCGAATGGACACTGCGCAACCTATCCAATGGCACGTACTACTGGAGCGTACAAGCGCTTGATGCCGCGTTTAATGCCTCTGCGTTTGCAGAGGAGGGCCGCTTTACTATCACGGAGGCTACCTCAGTTGCAAATGAATCAACCGCACAGGTGCCTACCAGCTTTGCCCTCTATGGCAACTACCCGAACCCGTTCGCGGATCGTACCACGCTGCTCTATGACTTACCGCAAGCTACGCATGTAGCTGTCCGCGTTTACGACGTGCTTGGCAAAACCGTAGCCGTACTCACTGATGGCATGCAAGCTGCAGGGCAGCACCGCCTGCAATGGGATGCCAGCCAAGGCCGCCTTGCACCGGGGCTCTACTTCTATGAGGTCGTGGCAGAAGGGCAACGTCACACGGGTAAAATGACCTTTGTGCGCTAATATGCTACGCACCCGCCTATGCAGCATAGGTCTGGTACTCGTGCTGCTTGTCACTACGGCTGTAGCCCAATCGGTGGTGCAGCCGCGCAATGTACCTGCTACACGCCTTGGCTCTGTCGATGCCGCCGACTTTGATGCCGATGGCGACGCCGACCTGCTTATCACCGGCGAGAACTTACGCGGTGAGCCCGTTACTGCCGTCCTCCGGTTTTTGGAACGCGTCGAAGAGCCCATTCCCAACGCTGCACCTCGTATTGTGGCTGTGCACGAAGCCGTTGCGTTGCCATTGCGCCTCGTCACGCGTGGCGTTGGCCGTTGGGCTGATGTGAACGGTGACGGCTTGCCTGATATCACTGTTGCTGGGCTTACAGAGTTGGACAACGGCCTCCAACCAATTACCGAGGTTTTCCTCAACCAAAACGCTACCACGTTTGCCCCACTTCTTGGCACTCCGCTGCCGCCCGTCTTTGACGGCGACCTTGACTGGGGCGACTACGACGGCGACGGTGATCTTGACCTCTTACTTGCAGGGCGTTCCCCTGATGGGCCCATCACGCGCATTTTCCGCCAAGATGCCGGGCTCTTTCTCTCACCCATCGCAGCACCACTCGTTGGCCTCGCAGAAGCTTCTGTTGACTGGGGCGACTATGACGGTGATGGCGACCTCGATGCCCTCGCTGCAGGCTTTACCGCAGCAGCAGCGCCTGTGGTGCACCTGTACCGCAACGACGGCAACGACACGTTTACAAACCTCCCTCTCGATATCGCCCAACTCTATTTCAGCAAAGTGCGCTGGGGCGACTATGACGCGGACGGTGACCTCGATATCTTACAGACGGGTGGCCGAATCGCACCCACCATTCTCCGTGCAGAGACGTACGTATGGACCAACGAGAATGGACGTTTTACAGCCAGCAATACCACATTTGACGGTGCGCTGGACGGTGTGGTCGCTTGGGGTGACTACGATGGCGATGGCGACCTCGACCTATTTATCACAGGTCAAGGTGAAAATACGGTCGATCTCGATGGCCAGATCCTTCGCATCTACGCTAACCAAGGCGGCTCATTGGTGCGTCGTGTGGTTTTGGGAGGTATGCGTGATGCTGCTGCCACATGGTACGACTATAACGGGGACGGGCGAATGGATATCTTTATCATGGGCGTCCAAAATGGTCTGCTCGATCGCATTATCTACGAATTCTGATCCATCAGTAATGCGCGGTAGAGTTCGTTCAAGCGGGTACCCATCTTGTCCCAGCGAAACTGCATGGTCGCACGGGCTGCATTAGCAGAGAGACGCGCATAGACCTCAGGTTTAGCACGCCATTGTGCCAACACAGCAAGTGCAGCAGCATGGTCGCCCGGCGGTACAACTACACCACACGCGTGTTCCTCAACAAAGGTGCGCCAACGCGGAAAGTCTGTACAGATGATCGGTAGGGCAAAGTGCAGGTACTCGTAGAACTTCGAGGGGATGGTGATCCCTCGGTTGGGATGCGGATGCCACAGAACAAGGCCTACATCGGCAGCTGTGTAGTGCGGCACCATGCTGGGCCACGGTAGAAAATCACCTTCGCCAACCCACTGTGCATGTGCTAGACTTGGATCGGTGCGGAGTTGTTGCACGGCTGCGGTACGCTCGTGCGGCAAGTAACACGCGCCTGCCATCGTCAGCGAAACATCGGGCGGCGCCTGACGCGCGAGGTCGAGCATGGTAAAGAGGCCCCGCCCCGCTGCGTGCACACCGGTGTAGAGCAGTGTTATCTGCTCACCCAATGTTCGAGGCGACTGGGGCGGCACGCCGTGCGGATGGAAATAGTTGGCAACCACCGTATGCGGCAAACCCGAAGGCAACGAAGCCGCATGCGCCGCATCGACCAGCACAACATGATCGATCCAGTGGAAGCACCAGCGTTCCAGCGGGCGCACCAGCATGCCACGCGCCCCACGCGCGACGCTGTAATCCTCGTGGCGATCAAAGATGACCTTGGCACCCGTCGCACGCTTCAGCGCCCACGCGACGGGAATCAGTTCGGGATCGTGGAAATGGTAGAGCGCAGCGGTTTCGGCACGTGCTACGGCCCATGCTTCGCCCAAGCGACGCAGCCGCGCCAAGGGGCCAGCCGTGCGCAGCGCTACAACGGGGACGTTATCGACCGCCCCTGAATGCGTGTGCTGAGCCACCAAGCGGACGTCGTAGCCCGCAGCGCGCAGGCTCCTTACCTGCTTGTAGAAGATGCGCGGATCGCGCAGGCGGTGGACGGTGGTCAGGTGGACGATGCGCGGCGGCGACATAATACACGCGCTCCGCTTATTTAGACCGACATGCGACCGGCCAAAGCCCGCGAGAGCGTGGCTTCATCCGCATATTCTAAGTCGCCGCCAATGGGCAAACCACGGGCAATACGTGTGACGCGAACGCCGAGTGGCGCGAGCAGTTGGGAAAGGTAGTAGGCCGTCGTGTCGCCTTCCACGTTCGGGTTCATCGCCAAGATGACCTCTTCAACGGGGGTGGAGGCTTCCTTCTCAGTGCTGTAGCCCGCTACAGGCTCACGCATCTGCGACGGGGAAGACGGTGTTTTTGCCTCTGCGATGCGGGCAATGAGCGAGCGGATGTTGAGGTCGTCCGGCCCTACGCCATCGAGCGGCGAGATGACGCCGCCGAGCACGTGATAGACGCCACGGTATTCGTTGGTGCGCTCCAACGCCATCAGGTCACTAGCCTCCTCGACGACGCAGACCACACGTCCGTCCCGGCGGGGCGAGCGGCAGATCTCGCACACGGTTTCGTCGGTGATGTTGTGGCACGTGGCGCAGTGCTTCACGTTGTCCTTTACCGCCACGAGCGCCTTAGCAATTTGCACAACCTCCTCGCGGGGCATCTTGAGCACATAAGCGGCCAAGCGCTGGGCTGTCTTGCGCCCAATGGTGGGCAACTTTGTGAACTGCTCGACGAGGACTTCGACGGATTCCGAGGTAAAATGCATGCGCAGACGGCATCAAATAAGCTGCGAGACCAACGAACAAGACAAGATACGACGGTGGGGCAGACATCCGCGTGTCATACCCCATCTGCAAAGCCTTATTTCAGGCCCAGCGATCCGAGATCGAAGCCTGGCGGCAGGAAGCTGCCCGCCGCACGCGACATTTCGCCTTGGGCCAAGCCAGAGACCTCTGCCAGCGCCTTATTGACGCCCGCAATCAGCAGATCTTCCAGCATCTCCATGTCCTCCTGCTTCAGGTTCAGCACCGTCGGCTCAATCTTGATCGCTGTGATGCGTTGCTTGCCATTGGCTGTGACTTGGACCATGCCCCCACCTGCTTCAGCCGTCACCGACTTCGCTGCGAGGTTTTCCTGCGCCTCGGCCATCTTGCGCTGCATGTCCATCATTTTGCCGAGCATGTCATTCATGTCAAAGCCATTCGACATGGGAATCTCCGTCTAAAAGGGTAAGTAGGTAGAAGGACGCAGAGGGCGTTTTGCGTAGCCGGTATGACTACCAAACAATCTCGCCGCCGAACGTATCGAGCAGCGTGCGCAACCCTTCGTGCGTCTCGCGTTTTTGTTGGATGTACCCGTACGGGTCGAATGTGTCGGCAGTTTCCGATTCTGTAGCTTCCTGCTCGATTTCCCGGATCACAAAGCGAATGCGCGCAACGGGAATCGCGGTGCGTTGTCGGATGTGGTCGCAGATGTAGTCGCCTTGATTCTCGAGCAGGCGTTGATGGAAGGCATCTGGCACGGCAAAGGTCAAGGTACCATCGTCGTAGCCATCGAGTACGGCCTGTTGCAGTACCGAGCCCACGTGGATGCGCTCGCGTTTGATGTCCTGCATGACACTAGACCACGTGTTGGCCAAGGCTGCAGGAACCGGTGCAGCGGTAGGCTTTGGTGCAGGCACATCGAGCGTAGCGGCCGTAGGCGCTGCCGTCAAAATGGGGGTAGGAGCGGGGCCGCCATCGGAAAGGGTGTTCTGAGGGGGCTTTTTCTTCAGGGCAGGTGTACCGAAGAGGCTTCCATAGCTGACGGCGGGTTTGGGTGCCGAAGGGGTTGGCGTCGACGGTCGTGCAACAGGTGTTGGTGCCTGCGGTGCTGCTGGCTTAGGCGGTGACTTCGGCGTTGTAGGAACGCCATAATAGCCGAGGTCTTGGTAGGTATCGCTGGCTTCATAGGGTTCGTCCTCTGGCAAGGGCGGCCTGTCGTCGGGGGCCGGCGTTTTTCTAGCAGGTGGCGGTACGGCAACCGAAAGCGCTGAACTGGACAAGTCAGCTGTTGGCATCACGATGGGTGGTGATGGTTCCGCTACGACTGTTGGCCTTAGTGGTTCAGCTATGGTAACGGCTTTTGGAGGGATTACCGGTGGAGCAACCGATGAGAGCGCTGGCAGTTCTGATGTAGGTGGTGTGTTGACTTTCGTAGTCGCCGCCGATGGTACAACTGCTGCCGGCGTCGAGGCGGGCGTCCACGATGTAGTACGGAGCCGGCCCCGAACCGGTGCCCTGCTGGGAACTCGGGAGGGCGGTCACGATGTAGCGCCCAGGGTTCACCGGCAGCACGAAGCTCCCGTCCTCGAGGGAGCGCGTGTCGAAGATGT
>CAYYHN010000353.1:0-5441 GCA_964471245.1 uncultured Rhodothermaceae bacterium
AGCCTTGGCGTCCACGCACTTCAAAGTTCAGCCTGCCGTCATCAAAAACGCGGAAGATGAGCGCGCCTGTTGGAAACGTGTTGCCGTCATCACGGCTGAAAAGCGTACCTGTGCCCGGCGTATTTACGTTGACCCACGTCTCCAGCGTAAATGTGTCCGTCACATCGAGCACATCGGCGTCGGGAATGGAGACGAAGTCGTTGGTTCCATCGAGCGTAACCATCTGCCCTGCGTCGGTGCTGCTGGTTTGGAACGGCACCGTCGAGGCAGCAAGCGATGCACCGCTTACGAGATCGCCGTGGTTGTCGTTGGCACTGTGGTCTTCCACATCGTCGGCACCGTCGCTACCCACGCCGAGCGATTGGAGCGCGTCGAAGCGCCAGTACCCAACGAGACCCGCCTCATTGCCTTGCAACTGCCCAAAGCGATTCGTGAAGAGCTCAGCACGTGTGCGGGCCACGTTCCACACGCGGGCTTCGTCCATCCGTCCGTGAAGGAGTTGATTGCCCGGGTTGAGTTGGCCGAGCGTCAGCGGCGTCGTCAGCGCATCCGGAGCCGACATGTTGTCGGTCGCGCCGATCTGCGTGCCGTCTACGTAGAGGCGCAGTTTGGGTGAAGCCGCCGCGTCGTATACGGCTGCCACGTGGTGCCACTGCCCCGCCGTGACGCTTCCGGCACCCGCTGTGAAGCTTTCGCGGTTGCGGACTTCGACGTTCAGGCTGCCATCTGCAAAGACCCGGAAAATCAGCGAGCCTGTCGGCAGGGTGCTGCCATCACGGCTGAAAAGTGTGCCGATCCCTGCTGAGGTCACGTTGACCCACGTCTCTAACGTAAACGTGTTGGTCACATCGAGCGCATCGTTAACCTGAATGGTAACGTGGTCGTCTGTCCCATCGAGAACGAGGGCTTGGCCCTGTGCTGTGGCGTGCGGAGTTGCCACGAAGCTGTGGATGCACACGACAAGCAAGGCTGCGAGCAGGCTAAAGTAACGTGACGGCATAAGATCAAATTGGGCTGATCAGAGAAAAACAAAGCGACCAAGTCAGATTTTGGTCAATGGATGTGTGGCAAGGCAGTCAACACGGCCGTTGACGCGGAGGCAGATGTCCTCCTGCTCACTCAGTTTCATGAGGTCGAGGGGTTTCCTTCTGCGTTATGCGATCGACTAAAGTGTAGGCTGGGGGAACCTGAGCCGATATTTGTGGGCGAGGAAGCATAGCACGTAGTGCGCCGACCGCAACTTCCAATTGGTCGTAGTTTGGCACAGGTGCTTTTTGCGCTGAGGTAATGGTTTTTTTGGACTGAGCGGCCATGTGGCAATGGACTAGAAGAGATGAGCGGACGTCTCAGCCACAGGGTCCGAATTTTCCCCACGGAGGTGTTAGTACATTCGTCCAGAACATTTGCACAATCGTACAAAGATGACCAAATCGCTGTATTTTGGCCAAAATCAAGGGCAAGAGCTACCCGACAGTTTGCACGAAGCTTGTGCTGCCGTAGCCAAGCCTTGCTGCACCCTAGTCATCGATGCACCCCACATAGTTGAATCTGCCGGGGTTCATCCGTCCAAATAGCAGGGCAAATTTTCGGCTTGCACACCAGATTTCGACTCTGTTTATTGGAATCCGTATTTTCTGAAGCGCTGCCCATCTCGTTGCCGTTCAAACCATGTTGCAAGCACCTGCTCTCGCTTGCAGATCACATGGCTACACTTTTCTGCATGCCATCAACGGTCAATTTTCTGCCCCGTTATACACCCATCCTTATGGGCGTCGCAGCGTTCCTCTTCTTCCCTTACGGCATTGCAGCACAGGTGGAAACTGGAAGCCCTTTCATGCAACTCTACGACCGGGACGATCACCCCGGCGACTACCGCATGTGGGACGTGGCGCAAGACCACCGTGGGTTTATCTACGCTGCCAACAGTTGGGATATACTCGAATTTGACGGGGCAACTTGGCGACAAATCCGCCTCCGCACCGACCGCTACACGGTAGTCAACAACGTTTTTGCCGATACTGACAGCACGGTATATGTGGGAGCCGAAGACGATGTCGGCTATCTCGCACCTGACAGCTTGGGGCAGATGGCGTTTGTCTCCCTCCGCGACCGCTTACCCGAAGGCTACCGCGATGTGCAGCAGGTCGAGGCAATATGTAGCACATCCGAAGGCGTGTTCATCCGCAGCAAACCCCACCTGTACCGCATCACCTCCGACACAACCGTAGTGGTGCACACGGACGAACGCATCGGGCATCTTTCCTGCGCCGATGATACCGCGTACGTGCAAGACTACACAGGTGCCCTTGGTTGGGTGCGCGGCGATCGCATCGAACCTGCAACCGACCTCGCGGCCCTCAACCTAGGCCAAGTACTCAACATCTGGGGCGACCCAAATGGGGAACGCTTCGTCCTACGGCCCGATGGTTTCTATCATATCCGTGGCGACCGCGCCGCACCTTTCGCTACCGATATCAATGCATGGCTCGCCGAGCGCCAGTTCCTATCGAGCATCCGCCGCAACGATGGCTCTTTCGCCCTCGTCACGAACCGCGACGAAGTTGTTTTACTGAATCCCGACGGCCAGCATATCGAGACGCTCGGGCGCAATGTCGGCCTGCCCGATGAAGTCATTCGGTCTATCTTCGAAGACCGCACAGGTAGCCTGTGGCTAGGCCAAGACACTCACCTCGCACGTGTTGATGTCGCGACACCCGTGCGGTATTTCCAGCAGCTTGAAGGCATCGAAAGCGATGTGAGTGAGGTGATTCGATATCAGGGTCGCTTGCACTTTGCTACACGTCAAGGGTTGCACCGCTTGGAACCCGGCACACAGGATACACCCGACCGCGTCGTGAAAGTGGGCACCTCTTCGCGCCATATACTTGAACTCAACGCCCATGGCGATCAGATGGTGGGCATCCTGATCGAAGGTGGCTTTGCTGCATTTCGAGGCGAAACGCACCAAGTGCTCTTCCCCTATGCCACCGATTACGTCCGTGCCAAAGCCGACAGCACCCTCTTTTTCATAGCGACCAACGACGGACTGTACACGATGCGCCATGAACCATCGCGTGATAGGTGGGTGCGCGGTGGGCAAGTTAGCACACTGGATGACCGGGTGTGGGGGCTCGTCGAGACGGAGCCGGGTGTACTGTGGCTCCGCCTACAACCCTCAGGCATCCTCAAAGTCACGTTTCCCGACGCGGACTATGCCGCCGAACCCACCGTTGAGCGGCTTGACCCTTCGGCGTACGCCAATGCCGATGTATTCAAAATGCGTGTGCACGACGGGCGTGTCCTCTTTTTCTCTGACCAAGGTCTGCTCCGGTACGTACCCCGCTCCGCCCCATCGTTTGTCCCCGACTCAACGTGGGGCTTTCCGCTGTCCGACTTCGACAACCCCGCTTTGCGTGCTGTCAGTGAACCAGATGGCAACCTGCTGGTGATGTTCCGTGGCGGTGTCAAGCGGAGCCGTCGCCAACCGGATGGTAGCTACAAGTGGGATGCCACTTACCTGCCGTACTCCAAAGAAATGACACCACACTACCTCGATACGTCAGACCATGGCATATTTTTGTGGGGCAGCAGTCGAGATCAATTTATGCGTATCCGACTTGACGATCCGCCTGCGGCTTCACCGGCAATGCATCTCCATTTCCGCAGCTTCGCTGCTGGCGACACCATACTAACACGCTACGCGCTCCCGCATACGGATACGCGCCTTCGCCTTCCAGCCGCGTCCAACACAGTGGACATTTCCTACGCCACGCCTACATACGCGGACCCATATGCCATTCAGTATGCGACATGGTTGGAAGGGCTAGAAACAGGTTGGTCAGCATGGACACCGGAGACGCAACGCAGTTACGCACGTTTATCGCCCGGGCACTACACGATGCATGTGCGTGCCAAGACTTCGATGGGGCAGCGTAGCACCGAAGCGCAACTGCGCTTCACGATCCGTCCGCCTTGGTATCAGACGTGGTGGGCCGTCCTGCTGTGGGGCACCCTCGGCCTAAGCTTGGCTGTTGGGAGCGGCGTTGCCGTGCAGACCTACCGTAACCGACAGATGCTTGCTCGCAACGAAGCACTGGAAGAAGAGGTAGCCTACCGCACTGCCGAGGTCGAGCAGCAAAAAACACAGCTAGAGGAACAGGCTAGCCAACTCCTCGAACTCGACCGCGTCAAGTCGCAGTTTTTCGCCAACATTAGCCACGAATTCCGCACGCCCCTGACGCTCATCATGGGGCCGATTACCCAAGCTCTGAATAAGCCCAACCGCACCCTTTCCCCAGATACGCTCGACCAAATGCTGCGCAATAGCCAGCGTTTACTCCGGCTCATCAACCAGATTCTCGACCTCTCCAAGCTTGAAGCCAAGGAAGTGCGTTTGCAAGCATCCGAGCAAGACCTCGTCTCATTCGCCCGCAGTTATGCCGAAGTCTTCCGCTCCACCGCCGAATACCAAGCGCTAACCCTCACCTTTGCCGGCCCGTCCTACCCCGTGCCCCTCTACTTCGATGCCAAGCTACTCGAACAGGTGGTCATCAATCTGCTTTCCAACGCCATCAAGTTTACCCCGGCTGGAGGCCGCATAAAACTCGCCGTTGAAGACAGCACCAGTACAGCCCTCTTGCGAGTCATCGACAGCGGTATTGGCCTCTCGGAAGCCCAGCAAGCACGCATCTTCGATCGCTTCTACCAAGTCGATGCGACAACGACCCGGGCATACGAAGGTACTGGCATTGGGCTCAGTCTTGTCAAAGAGTTGGTCCAGTTGCACCACGGACAGATCAAGGTGAGCAGCCGCTTAGGCGAAGGTACTAGCTTTACCGTGGCCCTGCCCAAAGGCACCCGTCACTTGGAAGCCGACCAACTCGTGCACTTGCCAGCGACTCCTGCTGCGGTCGAGCCTACTATCGCTTTTGCGCAAGAGGAACCACTATTCGCACCGAACACTGCCGCTGTCGTCACGCCACCACAGCCCAGCGTTGCCACACCAGATGACGTGACGACGCTGCTCATCGTGGAAGACAACGCCGACATGCGGATGTACCTTCGCTCTGTGCTCGCGGAAACGTGGCAGGTGTACGATGCGCAAGACGGGCTCGAAGGCCTCGCCCTAGCACGCGAGCTGCTGCCCGACCTCATTGTGTCGGATGTAATGATGCCCAACCTTGATGGCCTGGGCATGGCCGAAGCCCTCCAGCAAGACGCCATGACCGCCGATATTCCCATCGTGTTTCTCACGGCCCGCGCGGCCCAAGAAGACGAAGTGACGGCACTCGCCACAGGGGCCGTCAACTACGTGCGTAAGCCGTTCGACGAAACCGTGCTCCGTGCGCGGCTGCACAGCCTGCTCCAGTTTCGGTACAACCTCCGCCAACGGTTGCAAGCCGACCGGGACGCCCGACCTGCCGCATCCACCAACGGCCATG
>CAYYHN010000354.1:0-917 GCA_964471245.1 uncultured Rhodothermaceae bacterium
TACACTCTTTCCCTACACCGCCTAGGATGAACCAAACTAACGTTCCCTCTCCGTTTGAAACGAACGCGCCTCCGTTGCCATCGTCAAAGTCACCACGGACAACCAGCGTGTTCTGCGCGTCGACCGTCAAGGTGCCGGTCCGCCCAATGGTCACGGCACCTACGTCAACCTGTTGTCCATCGGGTGCTCCTAGGCTGATCGTTGTCGTGCCATTGACGGTCAATGTTCCGCCAATGGTAGAGGAGGCCGAGCCCGGCTTGAAGTCATTTTGGCCGGACAGGGTCAGATCACCTGAGATGGTATGCAACCCGGAGAAGTCTCCATCCCCAGCAACCGTCATAGATCCTGCGACTTGAACGGTGTTGGCAAGTTCGCCATCGCCATTGACGATCAAGTCGCCCTCAACATCTAGCGCGCTTAGGGCTCCATTGCCGGTGATGACCACATCCCCATTCAGTCCATCGATATTCCCGATGTTGGTAAAAGGATCATTGTAGCCCAAAGAAAGGGTCATGTTGGGCCCAATGAAGAGCGTACCCGTATTGGTGATGTCGCCAGCGATGCTGGCACTTCCTTCAAAGGTGATGTTTTGGTCTGTAGCATTGACGACGGCCCCATGAAGCACTGCGGTCTCGAAAAATGTGACCGAGCCTAACAAGTTGTTGATCGAGTTGTGCGCAAGCCCGTGTGCTACGGCCTCGTTGATGGTTGTTTCTCCAAAGAAAGAGACGGTTGCATTTTCGTGGTTATTGTAGACATGCTCAACCGTTGCATCGCCGCGCACAACGATCTCGCCGCGATTGGTGAAGATCGCGACATCGACGTCGTGCACTTGGGTGCTGGCCTCCGATGTGCTTGCTGCCGCTACCGACGTAATGGTTTCGCGAACCGTTACGGTGCCACCTGTCCCGTTGACG
>CAYYHN010000354.1:950-5426 GCA_964471245.1 uncultured Rhodothermaceae bacterium
GGCTGCAAATACCACATCGCCGAGCGTAAGTGTGCCCCCTGCGTTGTTATTGATGGCGGGCTTGGCCACCTCATCTGTCTTGTTAGCCATAAAGCTTAGGGTTCCGAGTACCCGGAAGGTGCCCGCAGCATCGCCATTGACGAGGTTGTTGGCACCTAGCTCCAAGTCGGTAAAGGTTACGTCGCCGGTCGCTCCGTTCGAACGAAGCACATCGCCCATGCTAATCACGGACGAGAAGAACGTAGGTGCGACAGAGGTGCCCGGTGCAATGGTAATGCCACCAACCCGCATGGTGTTGGGAAATTCAATCGTGCCGCTCGCCTGATCAATCAGGACGGTTCCCCAGCCGATATCCGCAGGTAACTCCATGCCTGCCGTCGTGCGCGCACCGAGGTCATCATCGTTGTAGATCAGGAACGTGTCCGCTCCAAACTTAGGCGTATTCCCCGCGATAGACCCATCGACGCGTGTGATAAATACGCCACTTGGCAGTACCAAGTCGTCGGGCGTGATGATGGTCAATACGCCGGTGTTCAGGTGCAGATTGCTTCCTGCCTCAAGCGCAAAGGCTTGTGCCCCCGTCGAGATGGTGACGTTGTTTTCAATGTGCAAGTCGCCAGTTAGGCGGGCTTCGGTATCGAAATTCAGCGCTTCGACTCGTATGGTCACTTGCTTGGTGATGGCAAGCTGGCCGTCATTAGCAGTGTAGTTACCTGCTTGCAGGATCAGCACGTCCCCATCAGTAGCTATGGCTAAGGCACCTTCAATCGTCTGCTTCGGGCCAACTCCACCGCCCAACACATTGAACGTAGTGCCATCAAACGCATCGTCCCCATTGGTCGAGGAAACATAAATGTCGTCGGCGTAGACAGATGCTGATCCTAGCCCAAGCCAGATCATAAGCCCCATCACTACACATCGCATCAGTCGCATGTACAAGCCATCGACCTTGATGGTCATTCCCTTGTTGTACCACATTGTTCTCATAGATCAGAGCGTAGAAATTAGTGTAGAGGGGCAATCGTCTATTTAGGAAGACCTGCTACCGGACAACTAGCATTTTTCCGGTAGCACGGTGCTCGCCTGCTTGTAGCACGTACATGTAGAGTCCACTTGCTAGACCTGACGCGTCAAAGGGGAGTGTATGGGCACCTGCTTCTTGGACCTCATGGACCATGCGGCTTACTTCACGTCCCTGTATATCAAACAGATGGACTTCGGTGCGTGCTGCTTCGGGGAGGCTGTACTTAATGAGGGCGTGCGAGGTCACAGGGTTTGGATAATGGCCCGCCAACTGAAATTCGTGCTTCAAGACGTCGTCTTCGCCGGGCTGGGCGATGGTAAGTCCTAGCTGCGCGACCTGCGCGTCTTCGACCATCATCGTTTCGCCTGCCGCTAGCAGCGTTACGAAGTGCTCCGTCCCATCGGTAAGGCCTTGAATGCGGAGCGATTCAGTACCGTACCACGCGACATGAATGGGGAACTGCATGCCATGCAATTCTGCTGTGGCATCACCCCAACGCCATTCGTGCACATAGTCCGCATCAGCAAACCGAATGTCTGCTACAGCGTCATCAGGGAGGGGGGGGAGGCTGTAGCTTCTTGGATCGAAGCCTTGTTCTAATTGATCGCCGAGCCTGAGCACGCGGGCATGACCACGGGCATCAACCACACGAAGCGAATCGAAAGAAACGATGCCAGTTTCAAAGCCATTGCCAATTGACTGAGCAACGGTATCTGTGTAACCAAGCCCTTGTATGCTGTCTTCACATCCGATGGCTATTTGGCCCTGCTGCGCTGCTCGTATCCAATACCCTTGGCCCGACAACACCTCCGTGGCCGCTTGGTACACGCCGGCAAATCCGTACAGCGTGCCATCAATCAGCACACCATCGGTATCCGTGACACGCATCGGCACTGAACACTCAGGCCCTGTGATCAGATTCCACCCTTCATCCAACTGGTGCGTCAATGAGGTTGTCGACAAGCCTGTCAGTGATAAGGTGTCGGCGTTTGTAAACTGCATCCAATAGGCTTGGCCTGGCGAAAGTATCAAGGAGTCAGGTTCGAAAAACTGTGTATTGTAACCCAGCACAGCTTGGGGCTTCGTATTAGGGAAAAGGGCCCCCACATGCATGTTGCGGGCGGCTAGCGGGACACCAATTAGATGCCACCCTTCATCGACGGCAATAAGTCGGTCGACCGTAGCGGGCAGAACGGTGAAGGGGCCGCTTGTGTCGATCAGTCGCCCGGTGTCGGCTGCAAGCAACCGTACCTCATATGGGGCTCCTCCTGTCAGGTCAGCTGGGATATCCCACATCCACATGGCGTCTTCATTGGGAATGTCCTGGGCAAGGAATACGCGCTCCTTGTTGGGCAGCACCAATTCGATGTCGAGTGCAAAGTCGCCTAGTGGAGGTGAGGGGGTCCATGTAATTGCTTCTGTGGTGCCAGCACGCCAGAAGTCGCCTGTAACAGGTCGTACTACCCGGATGCTATCGTCATGGATGTATTCTTCTGATAGCCAATGGGCATAGTTAACGAGTGCCAGACTGGGATCATCGAAGACATCGTAGATGCGTGTCAGGTTTTTGGGGTTAAAGCCTAGGTCGGTGATCTCCAGAATCGTTTCTGGCCCCCACCAATTGAACCGTGTATCGAGTTGATCCCATGCTTGGCTATCGTTCCGGTAGTCGAAGGCAATGTTGTTGTAGATGTTGTTGAAGTGCGCTACCGTTTGTGCCCGCCCATCATTGTGGATGCCCTCGCCACCGTTGCCTGTGATCTGATTGAACCGCAACGTATCTGTGACGGGATGCTGCAAGTCGGTGAAGACGTAGATGCCGCCGGCCCATCCTTCTGTGCTGTTGTTGATGACAAGGTTGCTGTCCACAAGAGCAGCCGTGCGGTACAATTGTAGCCCCCATGCCTCACTTCCTTCGATCACGTTAGCTGTTACACGGGCGGAGTCCACCTCATTCAGGTAGATGCCACCTCGATTGCGCCGTACCTTGTCGCCGCGGACCGTCAAGGTTTTCAGTTTAAACGCATTGATAGCTACGCCCCCATTGTCCGTGATGACATTATCAGCCAATGCAAACTGATCCGCTTGGTCGAGACTGATACCGAGCCCACCAGCTCTGCGTATCACATTGTTTTCGATAGTGCCAGCTGCGCGGTCGAATCCAAACTCCAATCTTATGCCGCTACCAGACAGGTCTTCAAGTGTATTGCTTTCGACGATGAAGTGCCGCCATCCGTAGCGATTGAAAATGGCTGTATTTGACTGTTCACGGATATGGTTGTGCACAACGCGAATCGTATCCATTTCCGAATGGAAAAATGATTCGGTAAGCAAGCCGTATACACCATATTCCAGTGTGCTGTAGGCAAGGCTAGCTGACGAGGTCGAGTCGCCTACAAACAGGCCGAACCAGTCGCCGCGTTCGGGTTCAAGGCTATCCGAGGTAAAGCGGATGCGGTCATCCTCGGTTCCTTCGGCTTTCAGCGTGCCGCGTACAAAGATTTCGGCCCGAAAGGGGTCTTCGCCGCTTGCTTGATCGTCGACGAGTGGCAGAAAACGGACTTCAACGCCGGGGTCAATCGTGAGGGTTTTTTCCGCTGGCACCGTGATGTCGCCGGTAACGATGAGCGGGCCTTGGTCGGCCGTCCATGTGGTATCCTGTCCGATAGGACCACTCAGTAGCATCGCAGCATAGTAGGCCACGTCCAGCACGACTGCCGGTAAGCCAAAGTCGTTGCGAGGGTCGTCGTAGGTTGCAAAAAGGCGCTGACCGGGCTGCACCGACAAGCTGTTTTCATCGCCGTCGCCTTCGGTAAGGGCAACCTCACCCTCAAAAATGCCGGTATTGTCTCCTGACTCGGTCAATGTGACATCTAACCCGGCAGGTTGGGTTTCACTCGCTAGGTTGACGACAATCTCATCAACAGCATTTGCGTCACGGTTGCCATCTTGGTCCTGTACCAGAATCTGAGCAGAAGCACCAGCATCATAGCTTATTAGTGGGACTCCCTCATCATTCACCAAATGAATGCGCCCCGTCTCCGTGTTCTGCGCTAAGGCATCCATTGAGGGCACGAGTAAGCAGCCTGCCAATAAAATTATGAGGGAAGCTAATTGTGCTAACTTCCTTATTGGATTCAATACCAACTGATTCCCCATCCGGGACCAATACATTGGTGCTGTCGCTTAGAGGACGAAATACGAAGTTCAGTCAGTTACGCACAAGATGGGCGAGGTGCTTTCTGGGCAGCCAGAGGTGATGATAGAGGCTTGCCGAGTAGTTAACTTAGCAGAACAACGCTGAATAATAATGCGCAAAGGTAACAACCAAGAACTAGGTAGTCAATGGGCTTTATCGGCTTCTATGGTACCATTCTATTTGATGAAAAGTTATACCTAACTCAAGTTTGGAGGTATCTCGATTAGCAAAACAAGCTGGGTGCCCAAGAGCG
>CAYYHN010000355.1:0-5415 GCA_964471245.1 uncultured Rhodothermaceae bacterium
GGCGTCTTTCAGCAAGCTTAGGTCACCGTTGTATTGCCCTCGCATCTCCGTAGTCAGGTCGCCTTCCGCCAGCCGCTGGATGACCGAGACAGCTTCATCGACAGGTTGTGAAAAGGCGTCGAGCGTGCGGTTGAATCCAGTAATGACGGCTTGGAAGCCACCTTGGAAGCTGTGCGTGTCGCCGCGTGCATCGAGCTTGCCTTGCACGGCTTGCTCGGCGAGCGTGTTGGCTTCGTGCACCAGCGCCTTCAGCGTTTCAATCATCTGGATGTTAGCCGCCGCGAGGTCCCCAATTTCATCCTTGCTATCAATGTCGATGTCGACGGAAGTATCGCCTTCCGCGACGCGGCGTGCGCCTTCTTGCAGCTTCTGCAACGGCCGCGTGACGGAGCGAGCGATGAACAGCCCAACCGCAATGAGCAGCACCAGCGTCAGGAACGAGACGGCGGCAATCAAGCGCGCCTTTTGGGCGACTTCTTGCTTGACGGGAGCCATCGGCATCAAGACCTCGAACGCACCATGCACTTCGCCGGATTTCCAGCCTTCCATTTTGGCTCCGGTGATGTCGGTGCCGTCGGTCGTGCCCCAGTATTCAAACGAGCGGCCCGGGTCGCCGTGGCACTTCATGCACTCATCCGTCAGCACGATGGGGCGGAAAAACCGCAGCTTATCTGTCGCCGGGTCGATCTCCCAAAACTCTGGGATGGTCTTCGTGCGGAGCTGTTGTAGCACGGCGGCTTCGTACGCATCCGGTTCATTGTCCGGGTTACGCGGCTGCTTCTTCGGCACACGGAACTCCATGCCCAACTCATCAGCTTTGCGGCGGGTCGCGTCAATAGCGGCAAAGATCGGAACGGTATAGAGCAAGTCTTCGGTCTCGGTGATGTCATCACGGAACACATCGTGCGTATACTGATCCGCAGCGTACTCTCGCACCGACTCGGCCTGCACAATGAGCGTCCGAGCCTGCTCGACAAGGCTAGAAACCGCCTTTTGCTCGTACATATCATGGAAGAAATAGTAGGTAAAGACGCTGCTGCACAGCATGACGAGGATCAGCGGAGTAATGATCTTGTATCGGAGGCCAAGGCCGCGCCACCAGGTTTGAAGAGCACGCATGGTGTTGGATAGGTTCGGTTGAGCGAGAACGAAATAGGTTAAATGGTGAGGCGCGTAGCTTTAGCTAACGGCGTCTGCTTCGAGGGCTTCTAGTTGAGTGTCGGTGAGCAAGGCATCAATGTTGAGCAGGAGCTTCACGTCGTGCTCACTGCGGCCCACACCGCGTAAAAAGCGCCCTTGGGTGCCCTTGCCCGTACGGGGTGGCGGTGAGACTAAGTCCTCGGGGATGTCAAGCACCTCCGAGACTTCATCTACAATCAGGCCTACCTGCACGTTATCCACCTCGACGATGATGATACAGGTGCGATCGCCGTAGGGGCGAGCTTGCATCCGGAACCGCAGCCGCACATCGACTAGCGGGATGATCTGGCCGCGTAGGTTGATCACGCCGCGTACGTAGGCGGCAGCATCAGGCACTTCGGTGAAGCGCTGCATGCCGATAATCTCGACGACGTGTTTGATGTCGATTGCGTACGACTCACCAGCAAGTTGGAACGTCAGGTATTTGTCCTTCTGTGTGTCCTCGTCTTCGAGGTAGTCGTCGTCGTGCGCTACGTGATTCATGGCTAAGAAGGCTGGGTCGAGTTAAATAGGGAATGCATGGGTTAGCGTGCGTTGAGGCTGCCAACGCCTTGGCTGTGCGCGGTTGCGACAAGCGTGTCCACATCGAGGGTGAGGCCCACGTCGCCGTCGCTGAGGACGATGCAGCCGGTGATGCCTCGGATGCTGCCCAAGAAGCGCGACAGCCCTTTGATGACGGCTTGCTGCTGCCCAAGGATTTCATCTACAAACAGGCAGGCGCGCTGCTCGCGAGAGGCCACGATGATGAGGATGCCTTGGTCGAGAGCGGCTTGGTCGGGTGTGCGGCCGAAATATTCGTGGAGCCGGATGATTGGGTAGATCTCGTCGCGAACGCGCACCATCTCTTGCCCGTCCATCGTCACCGTAATGTCGTCGGCGAGCGGGCGGAACGACTCGCGGATACTGAGCAGCGGCAGCGCGTAGCGGCTCTGCCCCACGCGCACCAGCATGGCATCGGTGATAGCGAGCGTCAGCGGTAGGCGCAGCGTGAAGCGCGAGCCCATGCTCGGCTGGCTGTCGATGCGGATGCTGCCGCCCAACTTTTCGATGTTGCGCTTCACCACGTCCATTCCGACGCCGCGTCCAGAGATTTCGGTCACCTGCTCGGCCGTCGAGAAGCCGGGGGCGAAGATGAGCCGCCAGACTTCGTGGTCGCTGAGTTCGGCGGCATCTTCCTCGGTCAGCAAGCCGTTCCGCACGGCTTTGTCGAGGATCTTGCCACGGTTCAAACCACCGCCATCGTCTTCAATGATGATGAGGATCTCGCTGCCTTCGTAGCGCGCACCTAAGCGAATGTGTCCTTGCTCCGGCTTGCCGATGGCGATTCGCTCCTCAGTCGGCTCAATGCCGTGGTCCACTGCGTTCCGCATGATGTGGACGAGCGGATCGGCGATGCCTTCCATCACGTTTTTGTCGAGCTCGGTGTGCTCGCCGTAGATCTCTAGGTTGATCTGCTTGCCTGCCTTGCGCGACACATCGCGGACGAGCCGCCGCATCTTGCTGAAGAGCCCGTTGATCGGCATCATGCGGATCGACAGCGTGACTTCCTGCAACTCCCGCGTGATCTTGTTCAGCATCGCCGAGGCTTTGCGGAAGTTGGGCAGAATCTTGTCCGCCACGTCCGGGTTGTTCACCACCATCGACTCGACTGTGATGAGCTGCCCTACCAAGTTGAACAGCGCATCGAGCTTATTCATGTCCACGCGGATGCTCTTGGCTTCGCTTGTGCTGCGGATCGGTTTCTCTTGCGGTGTCGGAGTCGGCGTCTTGGGCACTGAGCGCTCGGCTGCAGGTGACTTCGGCGCTGGTGGTACCGCAGGGGAGGGTGGGTCAACAGGCGCAGATGGTGTGGCTGCAACCTCAGGTTGAATCTCCTCGGATCTCGTTGGTGCTGTTGCCTCGGGCAAGTCAGCTGGCGGCGGGCCAAACACAACGGCTTCGCCTGTGTCGTCATCGGTGTCGAGGAGGAAGGCTGCCTCAGGTGGGGTTGTTGCGGCTAGCGTATTTGTATCGTCATCCACGAGTGCGGCACCGGCAGGCGCTGTTGGGTCATCCAGCCGGACGACTTGCATGCGCATAATCTCTAAGTTGTTCAGGATGATGGGCGTTACGATGGGGACCATTTCATCATCCTCATCGCGCAGTCCTTCGAGCAAGGTTTCGACATCCATCGCCACCTGCTCAATCGCCCCTACTTCGAGGTAACCGGCGCTGCCTTTGATGTTGTGAATGCCCCGGAATGCTTGGTCGAGGTAGTCGCGTTGCGCGGGTGCTTCTTCCAAGGCCAGCACCGCCTGCTCAACCTGCTCCATCAACTCATCGACCTGCTCCAAGAACAAGGCGAAGATCTCCGCTTCTTCCTCTTCCAGTGTTTTTGCGGGCTCAGGCGCAGGCTCTGCTTTGCTTGATTGCGCGGCTGGCTGTTGTTCTGTAAGGCGTGTCGCTTCCGCATGGATCGCCGCCGTGTGTGGGCCGATCTGGTCGGCAAAAGCAGTGTCGGTTAGATCCGTTTCGATCCCTTTTAAGACGCTGCGTACGGCATCGAACAATTGGTAAATGAGGTCGATGCTGCGTTCGTCGAGGGTGCAGCGCTGCTTGCGGATGAGGTCGAGGAACGTCTCGGCTTCGTGCGTCAAGGCCTGTAGCACCCCAAAGTTCATGAAGCCCGCAAGGCCCTTGATAGTGTGGAATGCCCGGAAGATGGCATTGATGTAGGCGTCGTTATCTTCTGTGCTGAGGTGCTCGACTTGCTGTTCGTTATCATCAAGTGAATCAAGCGACTCGACGACAAACGAGCGAATCATGTCGAGGGTCTCAGCATCGAATTCCGGGCGATGAGGCTCGGCCATACTACGAATACTAATCGGACTGCGAGAACATGGGATAGCGACGCGCCGTGCGCCTCACATGAGCATGGTCAGGGGCATTGGGGAGGACGCTCCACCGAAGAGGTGCGGAAGACCCTGAGCAGTTGCATCAACTACAATTGGTATGCCCGATTGATCGGGCCGACCGGTTCCATGTGCTTGTGTAATCGAAGCGAATCTCGCCTGCTTAAACGATCAAAAAATATTTAATGATCGGATTGAAAGGGGTTCTATTCGTGCTTTAGGGAATACTTGGATGCTTTTGGTCGCCGTTTTGCCCTGACTTGCTACTGCATATCGGCAGTTTAAGGTGTCAATGAGCGAGTCCGGCAGCAGGGACGGTACTCGAAAATTATCCAGAAGGGATAGCCTTTATGCCCCAGTAACAGAAGCGATGGCACATGGAATAGATTGCCTTGTTTGGAATGCAACATACCAGGCAGGCGGAAAGGGCCTCGATAGGACGAGCAAAATATGCCTGCATAAAGGGGCAGTTTTGCCTGTTGTATTCCACCGTGAAATTTAGGCGTCAGGCCAGAGTCAAGTGGCTCGCCATATAGCGGTCAATGACTGTTTCCGTCTCCTGAAACGCAGCAACGATAGCGTCGGCCTTATCGGTGAGCACACCCCATACGGCTGAGCGGCTCTCTGCTTCTAGGATGCGGGCCTGCTCCGAGACGCGCATCGCCCCAAGTGCCGCCGCCGACGACTTCATGGCATGGGCAGCTTGGTACACCGCATCGGCATCCTGCTGTGCAACCCCTGTGCTGAGGTTGCCAAGGATACGATGACCTTCGCTGATGAAGCCGCGTAGCAACTCCGCCAAGCCAGCATCATCATCGGGGAAAATGGCATCGCGGAGTTCTTCGAGGGTATGCAGGTCGAGGAGGGCCGGCAGGTCCGCTGGTCCGTTGGGTGAACGCATGCCTAGAGGGACGGCTAATGGAATTAAGATGACATGGTGTTCGAAAGAAACAACGTATGCTGATCGAATGCCACTGGCCGCGTGAAGAAAGCCGCGCAAAGGCCCCTCGACAGCCAAGGGGACAACTGGTGCCCGGTACGGATAAAGCCATGCCCTCAGGGGGCACGTTGGGCAACCGTTGGTGAAGCCCGCGCCGCTATTCAGCGCAGCGCATACGCCATTCGCCCAATAGGACACGGGGCTGTTGCTGCTGCTGACGTACGTTTCATTCGTGATTCATGCCAAGGCGGGGGGGCGGAAGTAAAGAGGGGCCGCCTCTCCGCTGAAGGCATGAAGCACTTGGAGAAGGAGGTTGTGTGAAGGGGTATCAAATCCTGCCTTGCTCTTTTGGGGGTCACGCTTTTTGTTTTTAAGGCGAATCGT
>CAYYHN010000356.1:0-5415 GCA_964471245.1 uncultured Rhodothermaceae bacterium
CTAGCGCCGATGAGGCAGTGGCGCGTTCCTTAGTTAATAGGCGCAACGTACCACTGTGCAGAAAGCGCTGCGGCTACAATCTCGACTGTTGGGTTTGCAATGGCTGCCTCGTCATAGCTGCAACCATCTGATGCGTAGCGCTTGGCCTCTGCCTCAAGGAAGTTGGTTGCTGCAGAATTAAATGCATCCTCTAGCTTGCTGTGATCTCCATGCAATTCCGGGGGCAACAGGGATAAATCGTATTCGCCTGTTTCGTCGTCAATTTCTAAACCGAGTAGCGCCTCGACACCTTTGACATTTGCGTTCAGTAGGGAGGATTCCAAGCGTCGGACCCAATCGGAATACTTTGCCAAGACCAATCCAACTGTGGCACGAGAAATACCATTTTCCAAGGCGAGTCTCCTGAACGCCATTAGTTCCAGTGACGGCATGGTTGTATTAACTGTGATTGCAGCTAATACGACGGCAGCATCATTTTCGCCGGGTACTCCTGCCGCGTTCGCTGCGGTCTTGATGATGTTGTTTGTATAAGACATTATCGCTTACCGAAAAAAGTTGTGCTTGCTGTTCCTGTCGTTGGGAATGACGTGATCATTGCTGCCGCCACGCTCAGGAAAACGTCAGCGTCGTTCTCGACAAAGCCCCGCCATGTTGCGATAGACGGTGCATATGTGATGGCGATGTTGTTTATGCCGTCACCAGGTATGGTTTGGAACAATAATCCCTGATAGTTCCCTGCGGCCATCGTCAGAGGTGGCGTGATGATGCGACCACCATATATTGTCGAGAGCGAGACGTTAAACGGTAGGTCATACCCCGGATCGCCGTTTAGCGCATACTGACCTGTCACAACCAGCACGCCCAAATCTGAATAACCCGCAGCCTCACCCTTTGTCAATGTGCCCAGCGAGGCGCTGCCTGTATCTCTGAACTCAAGGCCATCGACCTTCTTGATACGCTCCCATCCAGCTGCACGAAGTGCTGCGTAAAGGTCAGATAATGAATTGCTGTTTGGCCCTTGTAGCCCCTGCAATAACGCATGGATCGATGTAGCATTCGATCCAGCCCCCAGCAACTGGTCACGCGTTGCCTGCTCCTCAAGCAATGCTTTGACCAGCGCGAGTGTGGCCGCTGGATCGCCCAGAATGGCGGCAAGCGTCTCATTTGACAGCGTCACGGGCAGCGACTCGGCATCTGCCTTTTTGCCAAGGAGTGGATTGCCGTTCTGGTCAACGAGGAATACGCCGGGGTGTGTACCGTTGCCTTGGTTCTTGGCCCAGTCTCCCGCTCCTGCGTTGGCGGTTGGGTCCCAGTGGTTGCCGAGTGCGTGTTTGCGTACTGCTCCTAGATCTTCTCCTGCCATTGTATTATGCGGGTATAGTTGTGATCTCGTGATTGATCGTGACTTCGTTGGGCACACTGTAGTCGTGCCAGACACGCAGTTGGTAGTTGGCGCTTGGATAAGTCAGCGTCCAGTCGATGGGCTGCCACGTCTCAGGGTGGTGGGCAACTACTGCTACAGTGGCTTGCCCCTTAGGCAATACCAGTGTTGCAGAAATCAACTTCCCATCGTTGTCTCGCGTCCTTGGGCCGGGATAGGAATCCCAGATCCGCATGAATAGTCCTTGGTCAAAGCCGAGGATATCCAGTGCTTGTTCAATTTGGTCAACTAAAGCCATGTCGCTGCCGGTGCCTCCTGTATGCTTAGCTCTCCATGTTGCCGTACCTGTGTTCTATTGCCGCCAAACTCGCCCGGTGGAAAAAGCCTCAGGCTGTAGCGTGCAATCTTCGCCGACCAATCCTTGCTGTCGGGTGCATAGATTGTGGCAAGCACATGTAGTGTTGTAGTCTGCTCTTCAGGCTCACCCTCGGTCGTGGACGTAATGGCAATGCGTCCGTTCTCCGAGGTGAGACTGCACAGAACATCACCATCGTGGATGATGTCGACGGCAGCTTTCCACTGGGCTGGATCAAGGCTTACCTCTTCGACCCAGCTATATTCAAAGCAGAAGAAGCTGCCTGCAATCATGCGGTAGTCTTTGCGCATCAGGTCACCTCCAAACTGACGAGGTACATATTTCCATTTGTGACGGCTCGCTGCACAGTTACAGTCTTTCCACTTGGCGTGTGGGTGATGGAAAACTTCTTGTGGAACCAGAACTCGCCATCGATATCCACGGCCAATGCTGAGAACTCACCTGCATCTCCGCTGATGGGCCATGTGACGGTGCCGTTGAGTGTCAAGCCTGAAACAGCATCCACATCTGCTTGGGCAATACCAGGCACTAGTCCACGTTCGTAGGCGTCCCACACTGCGTACTTGAGCCACGCATCAGCTACGCCAGCCCCGCCGAAGGGTGCGCCCTTCAGTTGTGCTTCTGGCGTGGTCGAGTACGCAGCACCATCCGCACCCTGCATGAGCAGGGCGTCTGTGCCTAAAGGGCCATTTGGACGGTTAGTGATGGCCATGGATTAGCGCTGGCCTCTTCGTGCTTGGCGCATGGCCATGTTCAGTTCACGCTCCGTCATCACGAAGGACTTCTGCTTTTCAGATGCCCCTTCGACTACCTCACCATCCTCATTGATGGTCTGCGACTTTGGGTCAAAGCCGTAGAGCTTTTTCAATACATCGCAGTGCCCCTTGAAGGCGTCGCGGTCATCCTTGAAGGTGTCTCGCTTCTCTGCAAGCTCATCCATTGAGGTAGAAGCCGCATCGAGTAACTGATGGAAGCGCTCGATGTCTGCCTTGGTTGGTTTTTTGAATGGTTGCTTGTTCTCACTCATGAGGTTGTATGGTTTGTGAGTTGTCCCCATGCACCGAAGGTGAGCTCGTGCGAGGCAAACTGCCCGTGTATCGTGATTTGCTTACTGAGACCATCAGGCTGGGTCAGGAAGATGTCGTCTGATGGCGTGTTGTTGATCGTGAAGAACGAGACATCATTCACACTGATATCCACTCCTTGCCCCGAGATGGTAGCTTGGTTGAGCGCAAAGAGCGTGATGTCACTGCCCGTGCCGCTCAACGTGGAGCTATTGCCACCACTGGTACCGATCTTCAGGAGTCGCCCGGTGATGTCGAGGTCGTTGACATACAGATCATCGATGCGTGCGATCTCGCTGTTGAGATCCGTGACCGTGGCATAAAGCAACGCGGCTGTGTTGGCATCGAGCTTGTCGGTCTCCAGCGTGTCGATGCGGCCGATCTCGGCTTGCAGTTCGGTGATTGTGGCGTAGTAGGCATTGAGGTCGAGCACCAAACCTACTATGTCGATATTCTCCGACTTGAGCGTAAGCAGCGGAGGACTCCCTGAGTCCGGGTTGGCATCAAGGGCGACGAATACCAATTCATTGTTCGCCGTCGCCTTGAGCATGATCGTGCCCTCTACCCCATCGAGCCTGAGTTCTGCCTGCGTTAGGTCATCATCTAGCGAATCGACGGAGGAGGCCAGCAGCCCTATCTCTGAGGTGTTTGAGTCGGCTAGCAGCTGCAGCGAGGCGAGGTTGGTGACCGCTGGGTTGGCCGTCGAGACGATGGCCGCTAGTTCGCTGCTGTTGTCACCAACATCAAGGAGCAGCTGCGCGACGTTGTTCTCATTGTCTGCGATGCCTGAGGCATTGAGGCTGATCAGCCCTGCCTGCACGAGGAGAATCGCATCGAGCAGATCGGTACGCTTGGTGGTAACCAGCTGGGCTTCCTGCAGGTCGATGGCAGCCGCGAGCGTCACACTCAGTATGGGGACCGAAACATTGGTACCGGCTAACACATCGGCTGCCACTTCGAAGAGTATCACATTCTGATCCACATCGACGGCAGTGAACTGGTCGCCATCTTTCAGCGCGATATCCAATTCGTTGAAAGTGAGCGCTCCGTAGTTGCCTTCCAGCACTGCACGCAACTGACCCACCGAACCGTTTAGCTCGTACTGCTGGATACGGCTGCTATTGATCTGTACCCCTGCAGCAGTCTGCTGATAGGCTGTGTCAAAAAGCTGCCAGTCTGCCTCGGCTCCAAGGATTGCTTGAGCTGAGAGCGTCAATACCTCTTGTGTCTGCGTGATACGTGTGCCTTCAGCTACGATAGCATCGGCGTTGGTCTGCAGGCTATTGCCGAGTGGCCGTCTGAGCGGGATGTCGAGCGCACCTAGTTGGAATGCGGGGTCATCGACTGCATCTTCAAGGGTATATGGCAAGCCCGCACTGAGCAGCAACGCCACTTCTTCCTTGAGCGCCTGTATCTCACTTCGCTGCGAAGTGACCTCAAAGCGTAGTTCATCGGTCTGCTGCCGAACGATGGACTCCGTTCGCGTGACATACTGCCGCACCTGCGTACCCAAAGGCGCATCTAGTGCTAAGGCCGTCTGCTCTGCATTGAGCGTCTCAGGCGATACCGTTGACACCGAGAGTTGCCGCATACCCGCGACCGCTCTTGACCACAAGTAGAACTCCGTGATCGAGGGTTCACCGTTGCGGTCGTACGTGGTCGTGTACAGTTCCAGCCCAGCTGGAAGCTGCTCCGGGATGCCTTGACTCAGCCGCAGCGTCGTTGTAGGTGTGGCGACGTCATAGGCTTGGGCCAGTGTGCCCACGAGGTCGACCGCAGACACGCTGGTGAGCACGGTCTCCAGTAGCTTAGGCGTCGCATCAGCTGGTGGGGCTTGTGGCAGGGCTCCGACCACGGTCACACCCCTAAACTGCCTCACGAAATCAGGCTGCCGTGAGGAGACACGGAGCCGTTTCACCTGTGGTGGCGTCAAGAGGCTATACTGGCACTGGAGTTCCAACACCCGTGCTTCAAACGAGATGCCGTGTGAGGGCGATGCAATCTCTACCCAAGAGCCTACTTCGACGGGCTTGAGGTTGACGTCATCCAGTGCAGCATCACGAAAGCTGGCTTCGTACTGGACTTCCTGCCCACCCTCGCGTTGGAGGTAGCGCAGCGCCCGCATCCACAGCGCAGCCGGTCCCATGTCCGGACTGTACGCCCACGGCTGGTTCGACTGCGTGACGTTCCACGAGTCCAGTACAAAACGGCTGTCGTCTTCTAGGGCTTCGATGACGAGGAAGGCAGCACCGGCAGCGCACTCGTTGCCCCCGCTTTGTATGACGCGCAACTCGCCATCACCGTACTCCTGCCGCGTTGATGCTCTTGGATGCAACGTGCCTTCGCTGTCGACGAGATAGACGCGGATACGACCTTCCAGCACAGCCACGTTTACTGACCAGCTGAAGTACCCATCGGTTTTTGTTGGTGCCAGTACCAGTGCGCCTAGCGCCGTTCGTACCGTTCCGCCTGTACTTGCCGTGAAGAGCGCTCCTTGATCGCCGTAGCGGATCTGGCTTGGGTACGCACTGCGCTGGACGATCTCGGAGGTAACGACGCCCTCTCCTGCCCCGATTACACCTTTAGGCCAAGTG
>CAYYHN010000357.1:0-5025 GCA_964471245.1 uncultured Rhodothermaceae bacterium
TGCCATTCGCATCATGATCCGCCGTGTTGCATGACTTACCAAACAGTCTCTAAGGTCTAGCTTTTCGGCTAATCGAGTTTGACTGAGACGTGTACGATGCGGGAAAACCCTACGTGGGACGTGGTGAGTGTAGCGTACCATAGGGACTGATTACTCTTCAGACCACGATTTCTACACCGCTATGACTGATGTGCAGCCTGTCCCCACGTCGCAAGCCTTGTGCTGCATGCACACGACCATTTCCGCTGACGAGGCACTTGCACGCCTCCGGGCAGGCAACCAGCGCTACATGGAAGGCCACTTGGAGCATCACCATGCCGACGGTGCACGCCGGTTGGTGCTGCGTACGGGCCAAGACCCCTACGCGGCGATCCTGAGCTGCGCCGACTCGCGTGTCGTGCCCGAAATCATCTTCGATGAAGGCCTTGGTGATCTCTTTGTAGTGCGCGTCGCGGGCAATGTGGCGAATGTGTCGTCGTTGGCGAGTTTGGAATATGCCGTGGCGCACCTCAACGTGCGGCTCATCGTAGTGCTGGGCCATGAAAGCTGTGGCGCCATCCAAGCCGCATGCCAGCCGACTGACGAAACGCCGAACCTCCACCAGTTACTCGACCAGATCCGTCCTGCGATCCAAACCGCAGCCGAAACGTCAATCAATGAAGCGGTTCGTGCCAACGCTCGGCATACGGCCGAGCAAGCATTCGCCAAGTCAGCGTTGCTAGAGAGCACGGCAGGCCTACGCATTGTGCCAGCCTACTACAACTTAGCGAGCGGCCGCGTCGATTTTTTGGACAGCTAGGCTCCGAATGCTCATGGTTTTTCTCGTGCTGCTGGTACTAGTTATCGCGGTCCATATTGGCATTCCCTACGCTATCTATCAAATATCGGTATACTGCCCTCCCAAGTATCGATTCTTTGCAAGAACATATGTTGTTGTTGTACTAGCTGTTATAGGACTCTTGGATATATGGATTTTGATATCTTGGTTTGCCTATGATCCATCCGCTGGCCTAGAGGCTTTAGTTGATGTTTTCCTTTATGTGTCAGGTGTTGTAATAACTGGACTGACTCTTTTCATTGTGTCAGGTATTTGCACTACATATGCGACTACGAGAGACAAGATAGGCTGGCGAAGAAGGTCTAAGTAGGAGACGAAGAAACTCTTCGGGATCTACTCGTACCGCAACCGCTCCACGGGATTCATCCGGGCAGCGCTGATGGCGTGACGAGCGATGGTGAGCCACGCGATGCCAAGGGCCATGAGGCCAGCCGCGCCAAGAAGGATCCACGGCATATCGATGCGGTACGCAAAGCCTTCCAGCCATGTTTGTGAGCCGAAATAGGCGATGGGCAGGGCAATTAGAAACGCAACGCCCACCAGACGGGTGAAGTCACGAGAAAGGAGCAGGATAATTTCGCGAGTAGATGCGCCCAACACTTTACGAATGCCAATCTCTTTGGTGCGCTGTGCGGCAGTGAAGCTTGCGAGGGCGAATAGACCAAGGCAGGCGATGCCGATGGCAAGCAAGGCGAACAGGTTGAACACGCGGGCAAACCGGGCTTCGCTTTGGTAGAGTTGGTCGAGGCGGGTGTCGAGGAAGCTGAAAAGGAATGGGCGGTGCGGAGCGACCTCGCTCCAAATGGCTTCAAGGTCGCTAACCGTGCGAACGAGATCATTGGAGGCCAGTCGTAGCGAGACGTACTCGGTGTAGCTCGGCGCGAGGCGCAGCGACAGTGGGCGGATGCGCTCGTGCAGCGACTTGAAGTTGAAGTTCGCCACCACGCCGACGACATAGCCGTCCAAGCCCCATTGCCGGAACCGTCGTCCGAGAATCTCCTCGGGCGATGCAAAGCCGAGCGCTCGCACCACCCGCTCGTTCACTAACACGCTCGATAGCGTATCGGCAGCGTGGTCGGCCGATAGGTCGCGTCCGGCGATCAGCGTCAGATTGTACGTCTCTGTAAAGTCGGGATCGACGAAGTAGAGCTTCGAAAAGCCGACCTGCGTTGCGCCATCAGGATCCTCGAACACAGTGCGCGAGCTATACTGGTTCTGGCCTGGTGTGTCGGACGAGAACGTGACGGCTTGCACGTCGGGGTGGGCGAGGAGGGCAGCTTTGATGCGCTCCGACGCCTGTTGCACGGCGGGATCACCGTCGAAGTCGAGCACCAGCATCTGCTCGCGCTCGAAGCCAAGGCTGCGTTCACCCAAATACGTGCGTTGTGCATGGATGACGAACGTGCCTGCGATGAGCGTAATAGCGGCAGCAAACTGGAAGACGACGAGCCCTTGGCGCAGCCATCGTCCGCGTGGGCTGTGCCGTAACGCGCCTTTCAGCACCGTACTTGGCTGGAAGCGCGCCAACACTACGGCCGGGTAACCACCTGCGAGCAATCCGGTGCCGAGGGCTAGACCGAGCATCAGCGCAAGCATGCCCGGTTGCAGCACCAGTATGCGGGCAAAGATCTTGCCCGTGAGTGTCGCGAACGCAGGCAGGACCGTCGCCACAAGCAGCCCCGCCACGCCCAGTGCGACGACGGCGATGGTCAGGGCTTCGGCGAGGAATTGCCGCTGCAACTCGCCCCGTCCCGCGCCTACGGTTTTGCGGATGCCGACTTCCTTGGCGCGCGTGCCTGCCTGCGCCGTGGCCATATTGGTAAAGTTGATGCACGCAATGCAAAGGATTAGCAGTCCGATGAGCGCAAACAAGAGCACACGGTTCTGGTCGC
This sequence comes from uncultured Rhodothermaceae bacterium, assembly GCA_964471245.1. Lineage (GTDB taxonomy): Bacteria > Bacteroidota > Rhodothermia > Rhodothermales > CAYYHN01 > CAYYHN01. Next base: position 2,731 of record CAYYHN010000357.1, read on the forward strand.
TCGTCGGGCCGATAGGTAGTTCAGCATCGGCGTTTAGGTAGAGGTCGTGGAGAGGCTTGAAGTAGAGTGCGTTGCTTGTACTGGTCGCTTCGGCTTCCTCGGCGGTGTGCCGTGCCTGAAAGTCGGGCAGTTTGGCTGTCAGCGTGGCAAAGTTGGTGGGTTCGGCAAGGCGCAGGTAGGTGTAGGCTTCCGTCCAGAACCATTGCTCCCAGAGGCCAGGTGGCAGCAGGAGCTCGCCGGTGCCCATCGAGACGAGCGCGTCGAAGGCAAGGTGCGACTGACGCGGCATCTCGGCAAGCACACCGGTCACGCGGAAAGCATGCACGTTGTCGGCCAGCAGCGTTTTGCCAATCGGGTCGGCGTCGCCGAAGTATTTCTGTGCCAACGCGCCACTTAGGACGATCGTGTTGGGCTCGGTCAGCGCAGTGGCGGCATCGCCGAGTGCGAGCGGAAAGTCGAATACGTCGAAGAAGGCCGAGTCGGCGTAGAACACAGCGTCTTCCTGAAAGCGCTGGGCGTCAGTGGCGAGCAGGAAGCTCGTTGGGTAGAGGCGGACGCTGTGCACGATCTCGGGGTAGTCAGCGGCCAACGTTGGCCCGGTCCGCATCGATGATGTTGCGAAGGGCGCATCGCCCCAGTCGGCCTCGACGCGGACGATGCGGTCGCCATAGGTGTGGAAGCGGTCGTACTGGAATTCGTCCCAGACGTAGAGGGCGATCAGTAGGAAGCACGTCATGCCAAGCGCAAGCCCGGTTACGTTGAGCGCCGCGTAGCCCCAATGCCGCCGCATGCTGCGCAGCGCCAAGCGTCCGTAGCTACGCCACATCGCTAGTCGCCCGCGTACCGCTTCGCGGAACCGATGCTGGTGCCGAATCTTCTGCCAATACACCTTACCGTATTCGTCCGTCACCTGATGGTGTGCACCCAGCCGAGCTGCTGCCGCTCGAAAGGCCGCTTCTTCGGATGTTCCAGCTGCCACCTGCGCTGCTACGTGATCGCGGAGGTGCATCTCGAGCTCTTCAAGGTCGTCTTGTGCAAACGTATGTTGGTGCCGCAGCGCATGCAGCCACGTAGCAATGGCGGTGTCGAGGTCAAACATAGTTCTGTCTTGGAAGCAAGATGGGCATTAGGAAAGGGCGAGCGATGGCCCCCAGAGCTGTTCGAGGAGCCCGTGGACGGCCATCCACTGCTGCTTCTCAGTAGCTAAGGCTGCTTTGCCATCTGCTGTCAGGCGGTAATATTTGCGCCGCCGCCCGCCGTCAGTCGCACGCCATGTCGAGGTGATCAGTCCCTCTGTTTCTAGCCGATGCAGCACCGGGTAAAGCGTCCCATCCGACCATTGGATGGAGCCGCCAGAGAGGTCATGGATGCGTTGCACAATGGCGTAGCCGTAGCTCTCGCCCGCTGCTAGCACTGCAAGCATGATTGGGCGGACGGATGCCGCCGTGAGGGTTCGGGAAATCATAGAGCGTGTGAGATGAGGTAGGTGTATACCTCGGTGGCCGAGGGTTTTGGGGAAATGTGTACCTCGGTGACCGAGGTAAGTTGCATCATCAAGAAAAAATCCGTTGCGGCAAGGAAGCGCAACGGATTCGAAAGAGATTGCAGCCGTTTTACATCCAATACGCTACACGAATGTGTCGCTCTCGGTGGGGATGGTGGCAATGCCTTCGGGAAGCTCTACCCTTGGCAACATGAACGAACGGGTTTCGTTGGGTGGCAGTGGGTTGGGCTCGGCCCAGAGATCGCCACGGGTGCTGCGCATGACGACGTGGTCGCCCGCGCGGCCGAGAACGTAGCTACCGTTGAGCGGCACCTTGCCAAACGGGGTGTCTAGCACGTACTTGGGAACGGCAAAGCCTGTGATCGCACCCTGCAAGGCCTGGACAATCTCCATACCTTTCTCGATAGATGTGCGCAGGTGCGCCGTCCCACCGATGAGTTGCGCTTGGTAAAGGTAATACGGGCGCACGCGCATCTGCACGAGGCGCTTGTTGAGTCGCCGCATCGTCTCTGCATCGTCGTTGATGCCACGTAGCAGCACCGTCTGGTTGCCTACCGGCACGCCCGCTCGCAGCAGCCGATCGATCGCTGCTGCGGCATCGTCGGTGCATTCCTTGGGGTGGTTGAAGTGGGTGTTCAGCCAGATAGGGCCGTGTTCGCGTAGCAGATCGCACAACGCATCGTTGATGCGGTAGGGCAGCTTCACCGGCATCCGCGAGCCGATACGAATAACTTCGATATGCGGAATGGCGCGCAGGCGGCTCAGGATCCAGCCGAGGTTCTTCTCGCTGT
>CAYYHN010000357.1:5035-5400 GCA_964471245.1 uncultured Rhodothermaceae bacterium
GGATCGCCACCCGTCAAGAGCACATCGGTGACCTGTGGCGTGGCAGCCAAGTAGTCGATGGCGGCCTGCAACTCGTCCTTCCGCATCATGAAGTCTGCATCGCCGACCATGCGCTTGCGCAGGCAGTAGCGGCAGTAGATCGCGCATTCACTCGTCACGCAGAACGCCACCCGGTCCGGGTAGTTGTGAATCAGGTTCTTGACGGGCGAATGCGCGACTTCTTCCAACGGATCGGCGACACCCACGAAGTCCGGCGCCAGCTCGTCGGCCAGCGGAACGACCTGCCGACGGACCGCGCAGGAAGGATCATCGGGATCCATCAGCGACGCGTAGTACGGCGTGATCACGAAGTGGAAGCGCTCGGC
>CAYYHN010000358.1:0-2127 GCA_964471245.1 uncultured Rhodothermaceae bacterium
TGGGTTTCATTGGACGCATTATGGACAAGCTAATGGTGCGCAACCAGTTCACTAAAGTCATCCCTTTGGTGCTAGCGGGCCTCAAGCACCATGTCGAAACCGGTGAGCAAGTAGACATGGATGTTATCAAGCGCCATCCCGCTCCCTCCCATGCGGCAACGCGTCTGGAGCTAGCCGTGGCCTAGCACCTCTTGCTGTGCCACACTCCTACTGGATCCAACACGACTCCCCACAGAGGCCGCAATGCAACGTCGTCTTGACACCCTGTTCAACACGTGTCAAGACGGCGTCGCCACATGCGATTGTACCTGCCTCAGCACCGATAGTCTTACCTTATGACACATCCAATCTTAGCAAAGCTTGCACTGGACACGCCCATCGAGGTACCGCTCAGCCAAAGCATTATTGCCCAAACGCGTAAGCGCGTGGGCTTTGTCCCAAATATGTACGTCAAGATGGCGCACAATCCATCACTGCTGGAAGCCTACACGCAAGCCTATACAACCTTCCGCAAACTAGCCGGGTTTAATCCCATCGAGCAAGAAGTGGTTCTGCTTAGCGTTGCCGTAGCCAACACTTGTGGCTATTGCACGGCAGCACACAGCTTTGTTGCAGCCACCATGAGCAACGTGCCAGCCGATGTAATTGCAGCGTTGCAATCTGGCACAGCGCTACCCGACCCAAAGCTAGACGCGCTCTCGAACCTCACACGCGCCTTAACCAATAACCGAGGGCTCGTGCTACAGGATGATCTGGATGCATTTTTGGCAGTTGGCTATACCGAGGCCCATGTGCTGGGCATCATCACTGGCATCGCCGTGAAGACGATGAGCAATTATGCCAATCATCTCACCCAGCCAGCTATCGACCAAGTGTTTGCGTCGTATGCACATCGTGCGGAATAGGGCTGCGCGGAGGTCCCCACAGCAATCCATCGCTATGCTGAAGCCCTCGTCAGATTGAATGCGCCCAGCGGTTCGGCGCGGCCGTTCAGCAGCGCATCGACGCGGTGCAGGCCGGGGTAGTGCGTGCGCGTCGTCATGTTCTTCACCGATACTTTTTTGCGAAGGCGGATAGTCTCGCCCGGAGCCAGTTCGAGGGCTTTCAGCTTGAACACTTTGGGCCGCGTGGTGCCGTTGGCTTTCTGGTAATGCACCTGAAAGTCGACGAGCACGCGTTGCGTTTCAGGCTCCGGATTCGTGATTGCAAACGACACCACGACGGCATCGCCAATCGCCATACGTTCGGGTGTAAGTGCAATGTCGCTGAGCCTCACGTTCGCCGTACCGCCAAAGCCGAGCACGGCCAGCGCCCCCGGATGCCCTTGCTTGACCAACGAACGCAGCGCATGCCGTACCAACCACTGCCGCTCCGCCGATGCCTCCTCCATCCAGCGGCCAGCCACTTCGACGAGCACGTCGGGGTGGTCTTTGCCGATGTCGTTCAGGTTGTTCGCAACCGAGCGCCGCACGTAGAGCGATGGATCATCCTTGAGGCGTTCGAGCAGCGCCAGCACGGGCGACGGATCACGTTGGAACGCCCTTAGCCGCGAGGCCCACGGCAGGCGCGGCCGCGTGCACTCGGAGACCAACCGCCGGACGTGTTCGCTGGCATCCTCCGTCCATGCGGCCAATCGCGCTAGCGTCATTTCGGGATGCTGTTCGAGGAACGGACGCATGCTAAACTCGGCCGTGAATCGCTGCGTGATGGCATACTGCGCTGCCATCGATGCCTCGAAGTGGTCCAATCCATACTCGGCCACAAACACCGCGTGCGGCATGTACAGAAACGGCGCCATCCCGTTGCCCTCTGTGTGCGTCAGCTTCGGTCCCATCGAATCAACAAGGATGCGGACGGCTTCAGGATAGGTAGGGGGCAGGTGGCGATGCAGTACCTCGGCAATCTTCCGACCGCGTGGCAACAGTTCGAGCGCTTCGTAGCCATCGAGTACGTCGGCAAGAAACGCATCGACCGGAAACGCTGGGTGTACCTCCGCAATCATCGCAGCGATGCGACGCGGGATGGCGGGGCCGTATTGGTTTTTGAGGGGTTCAGCCACGGGTTGCGTGTGGGCGTGTGGGCGTGTGGGCGTGTGGGCGTGTGGGCGTGTGGGCGTGTGGGCGTGTG
>CAYYHN010000358.1:2227-5395 GCA_964471245.1 uncultured Rhodothermaceae bacterium
GGCGTAAAATACGTTGCAGACAGCTTGATAGACAGGTACTTTGACCCCAATACGACGTTTAGGCCTGTTCTGCTAGCACCACGTTGATCGGGTGCTGTCATACCATGCACACGAGATATTATGATGCCTTCTCGAATTACAGTTGACTTGCGGAAGACCCCAGAAAAGCGATGGAAACTCTCTCCCAAGCAAGCCCAACAAGCGCGTGAACTCATGCGCTCTTATGTGCAAGACTTGGGTGGGTTGGCACAGTTTGAGGACCTGCTGGACATGTATGCGCAAACGGGCTTGCCAGCAGCCTATTATGCAGAGGTGATGTCGCTTGCCCGTATGCTCCAGACGTCTCCAGAAGAAGCCTTACTTGGCAACCTCTATTACGACGCCGTGAAGTTCGTTTTTGGATGCACAGCCTTCGCCACCGATACGCCTGATGGCCCCATCCATGCGCGCAACCTTGATTGGTGGACAGAAAACGGCATGCTTGCCTCCTACACGATGGTCACCGACTTCATCCACGGCCCCAATGGACATCGCTATACGACGGTAGGCTGGCCCGGCTTCGCAGGCGCGCTCTCTGGTGTAGCGCATGGACGGTTTGCCATCACGCTCAATGCGGTGTTGAGCAATGACCCACCAGAACTGGCACCGTCCATTTCTTTCGTGATCCGCTCCGTACTCGAAGAATCCCCTTCGTTTGCAGCCGCCGTCGACATCCTCGCATCGCAGCCGATCGCTACGGACTGTTTGCTCCTTGTTAGCGGCATCAACGCAGGCGAATTCGTTGTAATCGAGCGCACGCCAACAAAGGGCATCGTTCGAACCAGCGAGCAGGACTTCATTGCTGTGGCAAACGACTACCTCATCATCGATGCCGATACGGGCCTGTCTTCAGGCGAACTGCATGCAACATCCTGCCAACGGTTTGACTGCGCCACCGAGCACTTGGGACGCAGCCGTCCCACGACCGCAGAAGGCTGCTTTGCAATCCTCACGGACCCTAAAATCCAGATGGGCATCACCGTCCAGCAGATGGTGCTCCATGCACAAAAAGGCCTGTCGAACATTAGGATACCAAGCCAAGCCATGCATTAGGCATACATCTATGGCCGTATCGCAGCACGCCGTCTGCTCGCGTCCATGAGGGCGTGGAAATGCTGCACGTAGGTCTGCATGTCTGGGTAGCGGCCGATGGCTGGGCCGGGTGGGAAGGCGCCCTGATGACGCACCCAAAGCATCATCGGCTCGTCAGCAATCGGCTCGGCAAGCTCGATTTCGATGATGGGCTCCTCAGGATGCGTGCGTAGCGGAATGCGCAGTGTTTTACCTTCTACCTCGACACCCCATGTAGGCGCAGCGGGCCAGACGCGTTCACTGTAACGCGTTCCACTCAGAATTAGGGTCCCATACTCCGGCACTTCTACGTACACAAACTCGCGTTTCCAATTCATACGCGAGATGGCAGGCAGCGTTACCGCTTCGCCATTTATACGAAGCAGTTCAAATGCACGAGGCGTTACTTCCGCTTCCAAAATCGAGCGAGGTACTATAGACAACATGGGATTCGTCTCAGGGTCGCGATGGCGTAACACTTCGTCGTAATCGATTGGAATAACCAACGGTGAGATTTTGCTATCTACCGCCCAGCCTTGGCTACCGTTTGTAAACGGCCCAGAGACAATGGTCGCATCGCGGCCAGTGGTCATCGTCAGCGCTTCATCACTAAAAAATGTGATGGTGTGCGCGCCACGCAGGGCCATCATACCGGTGTTCTCGTTGAGTTGCGCAGACACCCCGCCTTGCCCCAGCGCGTTGTAGCTGACACGGCCGAGTGGCTTCAGCACCACTCGGATTTGCTGGTAGCCACGCCCAACGGGTGTGCCCCCCAACAATACACCTTCCGCATTGGGTACAGTAATACGCAATTCATTCGATCGGCGCTGACGTTCTGCATGCGCTGGTGAAGGCGTCCCGGGGAAATCAAGCGTACCAATGGCACTATCATAAAAATAGCTGGTACCTTTGCTGGACAAAGGCCAAGGGGGACCTCCAACGAGTGAGGCGCTTAGCACAGGCTCTTCGGGAAATGGCGATATCGTATGGTACCGGCTTCGTCCTGCAACGGTAGCCTCAATATCTTCACGATTCACAGAACGAAGTTCGCCTAGTAGTTCCCACTCTGCCATTTGAACCATAGCAGTTAGCTCGTTGCCCCATGCTGGGAAGAAGCGACCGTAGATTTTTGCCCAGCCATTTAAGTCAGATAGCTCTTCAGGGCGTATCACCAGATCGAAGACCTGAGTACTGATTTCTAATCGGTTTTCTTCGCGTGTACCTAACGGTCGCGCGCCCTTAAAGGATCGTTTACTCCAAACCAACAAGCCGTGGTTCGCGATGAACAGATAGGATAGTCGATCCGTATTGCGCGCAACCGCTCCGTAATCGGCACGCTTGGTTTCACCCATGAGATCTCCCATGCTAAGATGCAACCAAGTTCCATTGACTGAGAAGCCCATAAGATGCGCAGGGAGTTTTGCATCAAGGTCATCTTCACGACCAGAGATCAACTCCGAACCAGCAACTGTGCGCGTGCGGTAATCAGAAGCCAGACCAGATGGCGTGACCACATCGAAAGCTGTGTTTGGATCAAGGTTGCGTATCCGTCGGATATAGACCCTGCGGTAGCCTTCTGTGAAGAACGGCTCGCTGTTCTCTATACGAATGTTCATATTCGCAAGAGTGATTAGGAGCGTATTGCCCTCAGCGTACCCACCGCCCTCATGCTTGGGCTGAGGCGAGAGCGATAGCATGACAAGCTCGATGGACGGGTGATAGAAGTAGCGATTCTGCCACGTGTTGTCGCTGATGGTCACGCCTTCAGCTACCACCTCATCATCAAGGTAGATGGTCGCGTTGGTGAGGCGGAAGGGCACGTCGAAGTTGGCCTGCAAACTGTCGATAGCCGCGTATGCTTCTTCCTCGTTGTCCTGCTGGGCGAGGATGTAATTCGGCACGCGGTCGGCATGGAACATCACCATCGATGTCGCCAGCAAAGCCACAAGCGCTAGTGCCATCCACACGCTTTGCCAACGCGCCGACTTCAGCGTGTACATTGTACGGTCGAGGTCCGTCAGCGCGTGCAAGCGATGCTTGAGGTCATCGGCCGAGCGC
>CAYYHN010000359.1:0-5392 GCA_964471245.1 uncultured Rhodothermaceae bacterium
GCGATACGCTGGGGCTGGTGGGCAACACGGGCAATGCGCGCACCACGCCGCCACACCTCCACTTTGGTATTTACCGCAACGGACCGCAAGATCCTTTCCCATTTGTGCACCAGCCACCACCGCTTCGCCGCACACTCGCAATGGATGCCCAAGCCGTGGGCGAGCAGCGAAGGGTGTGGCAGGATACACCCCTCCGGAGTGCACCGGGAAGCCGGACTGCAGTGCTTGCTGATCTGCCTGCCAATACCGTGGCACAAGTCCGGGGTTCAGCAGGGCGCTGGCTTCACGTCGAAGCCCCGGATGGACAGATGGGCTACGTGGCTTCGTCGAATTTGGTACCGTTGGCTCCGCTGAGCACGCAGCCTTTGGCGCAAGCCGCTGCGTTGCATCGTGCCCCAGCGCCAACCGCGCCGATTGTCGATGAGGTGGCTGAGGGTGAGGAGGTCATCGTGCTCGGCACGCATGCGTCGTGGCAGCGTGTGCAGACATCTAAAGGGCAAGAAGGATGGATTGCAGCGCAGGAATAGGGGGTGTTTGGTGGTCTGTTTCAGGAAAGCCTATTCCGGAAGCGCTTTGTTGGCTTTTGTTTAAGCTTCGGAATTAGGGCAAAACCGCATTGATGCGACGGGAGTCAGGCCTTAGATTTTCCAACTGACCTGATTGCTTTTCCAAATCCACACTCCACATCATGGACCGCCGCACCAAAATTGTCTGTACCCTTGGCCCTTCCTCGAACGACATCGAGACGCTCAAGCAACTCATCGACGCCGGGATGGACGTGGCGCGCCTCAACTTTTCGCACGGCAGCCACAGCGATCATGCGCGGGTGATGGAACGGGTACGGAAGGCCTCCAACGATCTCGGCAAAGTGGTGCCTATTCTGCAAGACTTGCAAGGTCCCAAGATTCGTATTGGCCGCGTAAAGGATGAGGAAGTCACCGTTGAGGTAGGGGAGACTGTAGTCTTTACTACGATTGCCCAAGAAGAGAGCACCAAAGAACAAGTCTACGTTAACTACCCGACTCTTTCTCGCGATGTCGAGGAAGGTGGCCACATTTTGGTAGATGACGGGCACTTGGAATTTGAAGTCCTTGAGCGCCGTGATGCAAGCATCATTACGAAGGTCGTTGTCGGTGGTCCACTGCGTTCGCGCAAAGGAGTGAACCTCCCTAATATCCGAACGTCCACGCCTGCACTGACTGAGAAGGACCTGAATGACTTAGAATTTGGGTTGGAGCATGAAGTAGACATCATGGCCTTGTCGTTCGTTCGCGATGAAAGCGATGTCGCCGACTTGGTTCGACGTGTGCGGCAATCAGGTAAGCGGATTAGCGTCATCTCGAAGATCGAGAAGCCGGAAGCCGTAACCCGCATTGACCAGATCATCTCCCGTTCCGATGGTATCATGGTTGCTCGTGGAGATCTAGGCATCGAAATGCGTCTCTCAAAGGTACCAGGTGCGCAGAAGAAGATTATCCGCAAGTGCCTTGCTGCCGCCAAGCCGGTAATCACAGCGACCCAGATGTTGGAAAGCATGATTGACAGCCCCCGGCCGACACGTGCAGAGGCAAGCGATGTGGCGAACGCCGTCTGGGATGGGAGCGACGCGGTTATGCTTTCGGGCGAGACTGCTATGGGTAAGCACCCGGTACGTGTTGTCGAGGTGATGGCGCGGATCATTAAAGAAGCGGAGCGTCAGTATAACCACACGCAAGAACACGTCAGTACCAATAGCTACGACCTGACCGAAGCCGTCAGCGCAACCGCGTACAAGTTGGCTACGCAAGTAGGTGCTGTGGGCATTGCCTGTCTGACGGCGTCGGGTACGACAGCACGGAGCGTATCGCGTCATCGCCCACCGATGCCTGTGTATGCCTTCACGGATGATCTCCGTGTGGTAGGGCACCTCGGCTTGCTTTGGGGAACAAAAGGCTATCAGATTCCTTTCCAAAAAGATACGGATCAGGGTGTGCGTACCGTGCACGAGATCCTCTTGGCTGATGAACGTGTTCGCCCCGGCGACCTCATTGTCGTTATAGCTGGTATGCCACTTCCTGCTAAAGGCAAAACCAACATGGTTCACGTCAGTCGTGTCTGATCAGCTCTTATTTCTACTCCGTACACTGCATGGCGTAGCGTTACTAGACAAAATTTAAGCGCGGACTAAACGGTCTGCCTAGCTACGAAAAAAGGGCCAAACCACGTCCTGTGTTTTCTGTTAGGCTGATGCATTCGTAGTTTGGCATCTTCGCGCGATCCTGTTTTCTCAGTACGCACAACCGTCTTTTCTATGTTGCACCGGAGTTGCCTGCTGCTTACCCTCTTTGCCTTTGTGCTGGTGAGTTGCAAGTCGGAATCCTATCTCGGTCGTCGCTACGATAACTTTACGGCGTATTACAACACGTTCTACAACGCAAAAAAGTCGCTGCGTGAAGGCGTGTCTTCGTTGGAGCAAGTCGACCAACCTGTCAACCGGGATCGCTTTCTCCCAGTCTTTACCGGAACAGACCGCGCTGCGTCCGGGCAGTCCTTCGAGAATGCTGTTCTCAAAGGGGCCGATGTCCTACGCGACCATCCCTCGTCAAAGTGGGCCGATGATGCGCTAATGCTTATCGGGCGCTCGTATTTCTACCAGCGTAATTATGTAGGGAGTTCCCAGAAGTTCACGGAGGTCATCGACGCGGATACAGGTCTCCGGGATGAAGCACGCTTCTGGTTGGCGCGTACTTTGATCGCCAGTAGTGATTTTGAAGAAGCCCTTGCCCATATCACCGAAAGTTTAAGCCGTGACGATCTCGATGGGCGGTGGGAATCCATGCTTCGATTGGCACTCGGCGAATTGTATGTACGCCAAGGCTCGTGGGCTTTAGCCTCTGAAGAATTGCAGACAGGGCTCGAAGCCGTCAAAGACCGCGAGGTGGCGGCGCGTGCGCAGTACCTGCTGGGCCAAGTCTATGAGATGCAGGAGCGTTACGAAGAAGCCTACGAGGCGTATCGACGTGTAAGTAAGTACAAACCCTACTACGAACTCTCATACGCAGCCCAGTATGATGCCGTCCGTGTTGATGGTATACACCTCGATCCTGACCGTGCGCTACGTACTCTCCGTCGGATGGAGCGAGACGACAAAAACTTTACGTATCGAAACGAACTGGTGTATTTGCGGGGCTTGCTCTTTCGCGCAGAAGGGCGTTACGATGATGCCATCGACTTGTACTACGATGCCCTCTATGACGACACGCCTGGTAGCAATATTTCGGGTGTACGCGGCCCCATGCATTACACGTTGGGCGAAATCTATAAGGAAGGCTTGAACGACTACCTCTTTGCTGCGGCGCACTACGATACGGCCTCGGCGGCGCTTCGGGGCAATACGAATTCGTCAAGCAGCGGGGCGCGTGAGATGCGGGACGACCGCTACACCTCGGCGGCTATTACCGATGCCGAGGACAAGGCAGAGCAGCATCTAAGCTTTGCACAGGTCTATGATGAGATTGCAGCGATGGATTCATTGTTGTACCTCGGTTCATTGCCCCAGGATGAATACGATGCCCGCATCCTCGAATTCCGCCAGCAGCGTGCACGCGAGTTGGAAGAGCAACGGCGGCAGCAACTCCAGCGGCAAGCCGAGCAGGGCTTTCAGCAAGCTGCAGCTACGGCACAGCGTGACAGTCGTGGGTCGGGGAAGGTGATTCCTGGCTACAACGACGCGGGGTTGCAGGAAGGCAAGTTCCTGTTTTATGATGATCCTGCCCGCGTGCAAGAAGGATTTGCTAGCTTCATCAGCATCTGGGGGGATCGTCCGCTCGTGCCCAACTGGCGGCGGCTCGATGCAATAACCGGCACCGACGGCAGTGGCGCGGAGCAAGAAGCCGCATTCGACCCATCGCTGTTTGCGGCAGCCCAAGAGGAGTTGCCACAAATCGATACGTCTGGCATTCCACGTGATTCCGTGAGCCAAGCAACCATGTTGCAAGAACGTGCGTTGGCCCGCTATGAACTTGCCAATGTGCTGTTCCTTGGCATGAACCGCCCCGATTCGGCGGCCGTCTGGTACCGCATGGTGATCGACGAGGATGAGGAAGAGGAGGTTGCCCAGCGTGCCTTCTACGCGTTGGCCGAAGTGCAATTGGCACTCGGCGATACCACGGTTGCCGATCAACTCTTCCGCCAAGTGCTACAAGACTATCCTGAGACCGATTTCGCCAGTCGTATACGGGAGCGCCTCGGTGTGGAGGAGGCCGAGCAAACCGACTCGCTTGCGTTGGCCGAAGACACTTACAAAGGACTCTTCGACGAATGGCAGTCCGGAGCCTTCGCGTCGTCCTTCAATGGCATGATTCAACTCGCGTATGACTACAATACAACGGACATTGTGCCCCGTGCCCTGATCGCTGCGGGCTCGGTGTACAGCATGTGGGCAACCCGTGATAGCCTCGACCTCTTCGCACCACTGCCCGTTGAGGTGCCCGACACGGTCCTTTATGGCATCGGCCTGCTTGAACCGCCCCCACCACCCGACACGACGGCTGCCTCCGTTGCGGATAGCACTGCCATAGCAGCAGCGCTGACCGCTCCGCCTGACTCACTTGCCGTACCCACCGATTCGCTGGCTTTGCCTGCCGATTCGCTTGGATTTGCCGCCGATTCGCTGGCTGTACCGCCGGATTCGATAGCTATTGCTCCCGAAACAGTCGTTGCTGATTCGCTTCAAGCTGAGGTACCTGCTGCCGAGGTGGCTGCATCTTCTCCGACCGAAGACGTGGTACCACCGGAGCCAGAGGAGCAGCATCTCTACCTGCGCGACTTGTTTGCGTACGTGCAGCAGCAATATGCCAATGCGGAAGAAGCCGAGTTCGCCGGGCGACAACTCTCCACATTGGATGCCATCTTGCAGGATCGAGAAGCCGCTGAAGCCGCCGTGCGCGACAGCCTCGCCGCACTTGCCGCCGCTTTCGATAGCACACGTGCCGATTCGTTGCTGGTGGAGCCCACCTTGTCCGATAGCACGTTGGTAGCAACCGAAATCGCCGAAGCTGATAGCCTGCAAGCAACGCCGCCGACTGAGGCAATGGAAGACGGTGACGCCGAGGATCCGCCGCAGCCTTTAGCAGCGCCATCGCGTGAACCTGTCGATGTGACGCAGGGCGAGTTTATTGGTGAAGAAGAAGTGCCAGAGGATGTTTTTGACCAAGTAGATGAAATGCCTCAGCTTATCGGTGGGATGATAGACCTTCAGCAACAGTTTATCTATCCTGAGGAAGCCGCCAAGACTGCGATCAGCGGGCCAGTCTTCCTTGATATCATTGTCTCGCCTAACGGTAATGTGTTAAGACCTCGTGTGGTGCGTGGCATCGGTTTTGGGTGCGATGCCGAGGCGATTCGCGTCATG
>CAYYHN010000360.1:0-3936 GCA_964471245.1 uncultured Rhodothermaceae bacterium
CGGATAACCAAACTCCACGTCGCGCCCTGGCAACTCGCGCACCCGATGCCGCAGGTAGGCCTCGGCATCGGGCCATGCCTCGATCCACGCTTGGTTCTTCGCCTCGCCGTCTGGATTCACGTGTGGGATGATGACAAACGTGTAAGCAGCAAACAAGTCGGCAAGGGCGTTTCGTTGGCGCAGGCCTTCGAGGATCAACGTCCGCAGTGTCTCCGGGCCTGTCGGCTCGTCGGCGTGTGCACCAGCGAGGAGGCTGACCTTAGTGGGGCCGCGTCCGAGTATGACGGCGTAGAGTGGCCGCCCGGCCTCACTTGTGCCTATGACGTAGAAGGAAGCGAGGTCGGGATGGGCAGCGCAGGCAGCTTCAAGAGCTGGCTGCACGGCGGTGTGGGTTCGAAACGCGGGTTCGGCTGGGACGAGATTGGGGAGTGGCATCAGGTACGGGTGTCATGCTTGGTCAGTCAAAAAGAGGAGCCGTGCCAAGGTACTGCAAACGCGATGCTCGGCCTACCCACGATTGGGATGTCGCGTGTTAGGTAACTCAAGTTGTGTGGTATGCCACCCAACTTGAAGGAGGGACAGGTTGGACGAGAGTAAAGGCTGGAAGGTAGGTAAGAATACGGCTTTTTCCCCTGTCTACCCTTGCCAAACAGACATACTTTCCACCCCACGAATGTTGGACACAACGTGAGTTAGGTATCAAACGAAATCGTCACTCTGGGTGAGGTGGGGATCGCTTGGCAGGTCAGCACCTCGCCTTGTGCGATGGCGGTTGCATCGAGGGCCATGTGTGCCTTCATGTGAACCGAGCCTGCCAGCACACGGGCTTTGCATGTGCCGCATACGCCCGACTCGCATGAATACGGTGGATCGTAGGCGTTCTCTTTGAGCATGTGCAGAATAGTCTTGCCTTTTGGGATCTGTTCTTGAATCGTTTGCCCATCCAGATGAACGACCAACTGTGCATCAGCGACGGGTTCAACGGATGATCGTACTTCAGTAGGGTCGCTCCCGAAATGCTCGACGTGAATCAGGTTGTCCGGTATCCCAAGGCCCATCAGCGTTGCACGAACTGTATGGTTCATAGCGCTGGGTCCGCAAATGAAATATTCCGTCCCTTGGGCTTTGGGCGGATGTGCATCTATGAACCACCCGACGGCTTCTTTGTCGATGCGCCCTGTTCGGCCACGCCAGCCCCATATGGAAGACCAATCAGCATACGGCGCGCTGAGCGTGTAGACGATGCGGAGCCGGTTGGGGTACCGTTCCTGCAAAGTCTTGAGCTGGTCGTAAAACAGGATGCTTGCCTTCGTCCGATTCCCATAGAAGAGATGCACGAAGCTGTAGCGCTCAATGTGTAGCACGGACTGGAGGATGGACAGCAACGGCGTCATGCCGCTTCCTGCTCCAAAGAGAAAGTAGTGCTTGTATTGCGCTGGGTGCAGCTCGGCGACAAACGTCCCTGCTGGCGGCATCACATCGATCGTGTCGCCTACTTGGAGCGCATCGTTCACGTAGTTGGATACCAACCCTCCTTGGACGCGTTTGACCGTCACGTGCAAAGGTGCCTCTAAATAGGGACAACTGTTGAGCGAATAGGAGCGCCGAGCCTCTGCGCCGTTGATCATGAAGCGCATATGCAGGTACTGACCAGGTGCATACCTAAACGTTTCTACCAGCGTTGCCGGAAGACCCAAGGTAATGGTCGTCGCGTCCTTGGTGGGCTTGCTCAGGTGGGTTACACGGAGCGTATGATACGCGTTGGCCATGATTGCGAGAGATTGGCGACTCAGGTGCTAGTGCTTCATCAAGGTTGGTATGACGGGTCAATGTGCTGGTCATTTTTTCGTTCACCAAGGCGCTCGATTGCAGTCATACCCGTAGGTATGGCGAGATCGAAGGAACGTAGGTGGGCGTAAAAAGGGACGCACAGAAGCCGACGATCCGATCTTGATGAAGCACTAGATAGCTCTTGGTGTACGTTGCCTGTTAGCTTCCCCACTTCCAATATTCGCTCATGTGGGACGTGTTTCGGCTGTGTCCTTTGTAGGTATACAGAAAGCCGCTTGCTTCGAAGTCGGTCTCGGTGAGCACGTACGTAGGGTACCAAGCCGATGGATCCGCATGGTACTGGATGGCGACGTGGACTTCGGTTACCGTCACTTCGTATTCCGTGTCCTCGAAGGGGACTGCCCGCGTGAGTTCCACGTTCAATGGTAGCCCATTTTCCGCGTGCAGCCAAGCCGTGCCCGTCCATGTAATACCATTGACCTCGTGGATATAACCAATGCGGTGATACGTCTGACCGTCAATGGTTTCCGTGCCCTCATGTCCTTTCAGGGTAATCAACGCTTGCTCGCTGGCCGCAAAGGGATAGGCAAGCATCAGGTCTTCGTCGCCATAGGCGGCCCAGTCATCTTGTGCTGCGTCTTGGACTGCTGCAGCTTGGTCGAATGCGCGCGCATACTGATCGGTAACGTCTTTTCCGTTCTCCGTGGCTTCAATCAGGTACCAATCCACATCCCCGTTGGCGCCGTACTTAAGGCCCGAATGTACCGTCCAGTGTTCTTCGATCTTGCCGTCATCATCAAAGTTCGTTTCTTCATCGACGATACGACCGGGGAGGTACGCCGCATTGGATTCCGCAATGATCACTGCTTTCAGCCATAGTTTTTCGGGATCGACAAGCGTTTGAGGTGCGTCAGGTGTGGTATCGACAGTAGTGAGGGAGCTAGGTGGCTCCGATGTTGCTACCGAGGTAGCTGGTGAAGGCGTGTTTGCAGGGATTGCTTGGGGGCCTGCCGGTTGCGTCGGCGATGTGTGGGCGGGGGTTGCTTTTGCGTTGGGTTCGCATCCAATGAGGAGCAGGGCAATTGCCAGCAGGAGGTGCATATGCATGGTGTAAT
Organism: uncultured Rhodothermaceae bacterium; assembly: GCA_964471245.1. Classification (GTDB taxonomy): domain Bacteria; phylum Bacteroidota; class Rhodothermia; order Rhodothermales; family CAYYHN01; genus CAYYHN01. The sequence continues at coordinate 2,907 of CAYYHN010000360.1, forward strand.
ATGGTCTTTGGGGATAGGTTCTTGGCTTCAGATGGCGTGTATAGCAGTGCTCGAATTGGTTGATGGCATTCGAATACCTCGTTACTAAGCGCCGCAGCTGTTGGCTATTGGGTCTCGATTCCAACGTCGTGCCCAACACAATCAACCCGTTCGATTCTTGCTGTAGCCTTAGCGAGGGATGTAGTGGTGGACAATAGTTTGAAACTGCCGCACCGAATCTTCCAGTGTTTTGGCTGTGGCACCGACTGCGAAGTAGGGCGATTTTAGGGATTTCTGTTGCTGCTCACAGGCATAGATGTCCTCGGTCATGAAATCACCTGATGCCATCGGGTCGTTGGCATCACCGGTATCGTATTTATCCATCTTCCCTTTGAAATAGCCATAGGACGAAAGGCCTTGTTTGATGTAATCCCAACTCGACATCGGCATCATTTTCGTCCGGATTTCCACCACGGTTTTGGCTGGAGCCACCGGAATAATGTGAAAGGTAGACCACGTAGATTCCGTTTCACTCAGCCCTAGGTTGGGGAAAAGCAACGGGACATACGCGCCAAGTTGCTCGGGCGCAATGTGATCGATGAGCGGGTACGGGGCAGCTTTTTCGAGCTGGTCATGGTATGCTTTAGCTAACGGCTCGTAGAAAACATAATGCGGCCCTAAAAAGCCCGACGTTTGCTTCGCATGGTCATACATCGCCAGCGTCTCAGAATGCAGGTGAGCCAAGTGATAGCCGTCGATGTAGTTCTCGGCGACGATCTTCCAATTCGCCGCAATCTCATGCCGCTGTTTGGTATTGGCGTACTCGACGAGCTTGTCGGGTTGATGCGGCCCGAGGTAGTCCTGCGCGCCAGCCAGCCACTGCATCAGCGGCTCTGAGTCCGGTTTGGGGTGGACGAAGACCATGCCGCGCCACGTCTCGACGGACGCACGGTGCAGGCAGAAGTCGCGCATGTCTAGGTTTGGGAATTGCGTGGCTTTCTCCGGGATGCTCATCAGGTCGCCTTCCAGCGAATACGTCCAGTCGTGGTAA
>CAYYHN010000360.1:3946-5388 GCA_964471245.1 uncultured Rhodothermaceae bacterium
GCTTTCTGTGCCTTGCCCGTAGTCCGAAGCAACTGTGTGCCACGATGACGGCAGATGTTGTGGAAGGCTCGGAGCCGTTGGTCAAGGCCGCGTACCACGAGGATGTTGTTCAACCCTGCTTGCACGGTGATGTAGTCTCCCGGCTCCGCCACGTCTTCGAAGAACCCTCCGAACTGCCAAGTCTGGCTAAAGATGAGCGCCTGTTCTTGGTCAAACCAGTCTTGCGATATGTAGGCATCAACCGGTAAAACCGGCATCGTTTGCTGCGTTCTCATAGATCCCCTGCTAGGCAAAATGATAGAGCCAATGCGTCATGCTTCACAACTCGTAGAAAATGGCCGTGAGCATGTACAGGCTGAGGCCCGTCCACGTCACGACGATGATCCAATACAAGAGCGGGTGTTCATCTCTTCTGATCTCCTCGATGAAGTAGGTCACGCCCGTAAAAAAGTCGGGGACTACCCAAAACAGGAAAAGAAGGCCCCACATCCACGTCCAGTCCATGAGCAGTGCGACAGCCAACAGGACGAGTCCAACAGAGGTGCGCCATTTGAGGGTACGTTTTTGGGTCATGATCTTTGTTGTTGAAGCGTGGCAGATACGGAGCCGCACGTTCGGCAAAAGGCATAGGCTGTGCCTAGGGAGCGAGCCCTTTGAAGAGCGTGCGGAAGACGATAGGAGCGGCATCCCGCCGGGCGATATATCCGCTTTCCACCGAGGACCAAGCCGACCAGATGAGGGTGTCGATGGTGATGACACCCCATGCCGTCGGCACATCGCGAGAGAAGCCACCTTCGGCTTTGATGGCATTCACCAAGGTCTCTAAGCTTTGGAAATGGCGCTCATAGGCGGCAGACACCTCCGGATGGCTGTAGATGGCTAGCTCCGACATCAGGAAATGGAACGCATCGCCGAGCGGTATGAGTGCTTCCACGATTTGTTTAAGCGTCTCTCGGTTGCCCAATTCCTGTGCGCGAATGGGCGCAATCGCTTCGTCGGTTTTCCGGATCGCTTCTAAAGCTAGGGTGTGCAGCAGTGCTTCACGAGATGCGAAATAGCGATAGAGCGTGGCCCGCCCTACTCCCGCAGCCTCAGCAACGTCATTGAGTGATGCACCCGGGTTCTTTGCCAACGTCACGGTCGCGGCTTGAAGGAGCGCAGCGCGGGTTGAAGCTTTGTTCGTTGTGTTCATGATCGCCGAGATGGCATGATCCCCAATAGAAAGTTGAATTAAACATCTTTGTCTAAAATGAGACATTTTTGTTTCATTTTTCGGAAAGAAAAATATTGCCCTAGTATCTGCGAAGTTACTGGGTGCCCGTACTTTGATGAGGCAAGAATATGTTTTTACAGGATTTGAGCTGGGGTACTAGAGCAGGCGTGGGAGGAGAACGGTAATGCCGAGGATGGCACTAAAGATCAGGGCGTAAAGCATCGCGACG
>CAYYHN010000361.1:0-5370 GCA_964471245.1 uncultured Rhodothermaceae bacterium
AACGACGTGCAGGTCTCTGTACTCGACCCAACGGCTCTGATTGACAACGCCTACACGCTGGTTACCTACGAGTCTGGCGGCCAGCTCAGCTACAACTTACTTGCAGGCGACGGAACTATACTTTTTGATGGCAATGCATGGTATGAACGCACCGGGCGCACGCCGCCACTAGCCCCGGAGCCGCTCGTCATCGATGGGCTCCGCATTGAGGTTAGTCGCGATGCTCCGACCGATGATGTGTGGCGATTCAGCACCAACGGCCTCGCCCCTCAAACAAGCGCGGAGACTGGTCAGACAGCCTTAACACAGATCGGCATCAGTCCGAATCCGTACAAGGGCATGTCCGCCTATGAGGTGAGCGCCACGCAGTCGCAGGTACGCTTCACCGGCATGCCCAAACGAGCGACCATCCGTGTCTACACACTGAATGGCACGTTGGTGCAGACGCTGGAGAAGAACTCACCTGAAGCGTGGCTGGCGTGGGACTTGCGTACGGCAGAAGGGCGAGAGATCGGCAGCGGGGTGTACCTGATTCATGTGGAAGTGCCGGGCATTGGGACGCGGGTGCTGCGCTTCGCCGTTGTGCGATAAAGATATAGGGCAACCCACTACGCATCAATTGTGACTTTCGGCCTATGCAGACACACAGCGCCACTAGTATGATAGAAGCATCTTTACCTCACTTGATGTATCCAGATGATGCGCTGCTGGTTTCTCCTTGTTACTCTATTACTTCTGGTTGAACCAAGCTTTGCACAGATGGGGGACTGCAATGCAGCAGTTGGCGAGGCGATGCTTGATGTGGGCAATGTTCGCGCCCGAATCCTCAATAACGGCAACCTATTCTGGCGGGGTCACCCGAACGTATACGAGGTCCCAAAGGGAGGTGGAAAACACTCGATCTTGGCGACTAGCTTTTGGATGGGCGGTTTTATCGACGGCAGGCTCCACATGGCTGCGAGTCGTTATGGCCCCTATGAATACTGGGCAGGGCCGCTTGACGACCAAGGCATTCCACCACAGGATTGCAGTATCTATGACCGCGTCTACAGTGTCAAACGTAGCGACGTTGCCAATTATGAACGTACAAGACAGGCGACTTCAGATCTAGCCGACTGGCCTACTGGCCTTGGAGCCCCGACGGTTGATGCCCAAGGACAGCCGATCGACCTTAGTCATTTGCCGTTCGTTCAACGCCTAGACCGCACGATCAACCTAGCCGCAGGCGAACGACCGGATCTACTCGGCGACCAGATGATGTGGTGGGTGATGAATGATCTCGGCAACACTCATAATGCAACGGATGCTCCCCCATTGGGCGTCGAGGTACAAGTGAGTGCGTTTGCCTACGCTTCTACAGGACCCTTAGGTAACACGACCTTCTACCGTTACCGTATACACTACCGAGGCAGTACCTCGCATCGTGATCAGATAGGCGGTACGTGGCAAAACCCGATCTATAGTGATGTGACGTACTCACGTGCTCCGCTTGAGCAGTCGTACATAGGCTTCTCCTTCGATCCGGAACTTGGCTACTTTGGTGACGACTATATCGGCTCCGACCCCGAATTGGGACTAGGCTACGTGTATAATTCTGATAACGACGATCAAGGGAACGATGGGTATGGTGAAGCGCCACCCGCATTCGGTGGCAACTTCATACGCGGTCCAACCAATGACTATCGTCTTACCATTAGCGACTTTGATGTTGGCAACACAGCACTCCGCCCAAGCCTGCGCCACAATAGGCTGCCAATGACCACCTTTACCTATTACAACAATGGTGGTTGTGTGACGTGTGACCCACAGAACGGCCCTGAGTACATGAATTATATGCAGGCGCGTTGGCGCGATGGCCAACGCTTCACCTTTGGTGGTACTGGCCGTGACTTCTCCAATATACCCACCAACTTTGCCTTCCCAGGAGATCCCACAACCGGCAGCTTTTGGTCCGAATTGAACAAAGATGGCCAAGGTACTGCTATGGGACTTTATAACCGACGATTTGTAATGAGTACGGGGCCCTTCCGCATGGAAGTTGGTGAAGTTGAAACCATTGACTTTGCCATTGTGTGGGCGCGCGGGGTTGACAACCTTGACTCCGTTACCCAACTCAAAGAAGCTACCAAGGCTATTCAGGAATTCGCCTACGCTGACTATCGCTTCCCTTCTGGCCCTGACGCGCCTACACTCAAAGCTACGTCTGTTGACGGCAATGTCCTGCTCTCTTGGCACAATCCCGCTAACAGCAACAACGCTGACAATACATATTCCCTCCAATCGCAGCTCTTTGGCAAAATCACCGATGCACCCTATCTCCTCGAAGGCTACGACCTATTTCAGTACGACAGTGCTACCGACATCAGCGGTACCCTTGTCGCCACGTATGATCGCGCCAACGGTATCACCACCATCATCGAAGGGGATGAATTCACGCGTGTCACCGCCTTTGGCAATGATTCTGGCATTCAACAGCATCACATTATCGAGGGCCTGACACCCTACCAGACCTACTACTTCGGCGTTCAAGCTTACGCCTACAGCCCCGACTATCGTCCACATGTCTATCGTGGGCCGATGACCCGTATCAGCTTCGTACCTACGCCACGAGATGGCGATGCATTCAATCAAGCTCGCAATGCAACCCTCGGACAACCGCTCACGGTGGATGGTTCCAACGACGTGCAGGTCTCTGTACTCGACCCAACGGCTCTGATTGACAACGCCTACATGCTGGTTACCTACGAGTCTCGCGGCCAGTTCAGCTACGACCTACTTGCAGGCGACGGAACTATACTTTTTGATGGCAATGCATGGTATGAACGTACCGGGCGCACGCCGCCACTAGCCCCGGAGCCACTCATCATCGATGGGCTCCGCATTGAGGTTAGTCGCGATGCCCCTGTCGACGAAACATGGCACTTCAGCACCAACGGCCTCGCACCTCAAACAAGCGCGGAGACTGGTCAGGCAGCCTTAGCACAGATCGGCATTAGCCCCAACCCCTACAAAGGCATGTCCGCCTATGAGGTGAGCGCCACGCAGTCGCAGGTGCGCTTCACCGGCATGCCAGCGCAAGCAACGATCCGCGTCTACACCCTAAACGGCACGCTGATACAGACGCAAACGAAGAACTCACCTGAAGCGTGGATGGCGTGGGACTTGCGTACGGCGGAAAGGCGAGAGATCGGCAGTGGCGTCTACCTGATCCACATCGAGGTGCCGGGTATTGGGACGCGGGTGCTGCGCTTCGCCGTTGTGAGGTGAGGCAACCTGAGTGAGTTGCTCATCGTGTGGTTTGCCCGAAGGGAAACGCAGCGGGTACCAAAATGCTGCTGGGGCGGAACAGCGCACGAAGCATTCCGTTGGGCACGGCGCTCTGCTCCACGGACTCACAGCTACCATGCCCACCACTGCCCTTGTTTGGTTTCGCAACGACCTGCGTCTCGAAGACCACGAAGCCCTTGCCACCGCTGCTGGCGATGCAGACCGCGTCCTGCCTGTCTACTGCATTGACCCGCGCCATTTCGCTACGACCCGGTGGGGTTTCCCCAAGACGGGTGCCTTCCGCGTGCAGTTTTTGCTCGAATGCCTTGCAGACCTGCGCGCCGGGCTACAAGACATCGGGAGTGATCTCGTCATACGGATGGGTAAGCCAGATGACGTGCTGCCGGAGTTGGTGCGCGCGTATGAAATCAGCACCGTGTACGTGCACGAGGAGGTGACGAGTGAGGAAGTGGCCGTCGAAGATGCTGTAGAAGCTGCGCTGAAGCCGTTGGGTGCCCAACTGCGGCGGTTCTGGGGGCACATGCTCTACCACCGCGACGACCTCCCTTTTGCTGTGGATGACTTACCTAACGTGTTCACGCCGTTTCGAAAACGCACCGAAATGCAAGCACGGGTCCGTGCCGTCATTCCCCCACCGGACCACCTCGACCCGCTGCCTGATGGTCTTAACGCTGGTACAATCCCTACGCTCGGCGACCTCGGCCTCGAAGCACCACCTTATGACAAACGCGGCGTGCTCAACTTTGAGGGCGGTGAACGCGCAGCCATTGCTCGGCTCGATGCGTACCTGTGGGATGGCGATCACCTCAAGCGCTACAAAGAGACCCGCAACGGCTTGCTCGGTGCCGACTACTCGTCCAAGTTCTCGGCGTGGCTTGCGCATGGTTGCATCTCGCCGCGCGTCATTTACGAAGAAGTCAAAGCCTATGAAAAAGAGCGCGTCAAGAACAATTCTACCTATTGGCTGGTGTTCGAACTCATCTGGCGCGACTTCTTCCGGTTTATCGCCCAGAAGTTCGGCAACCGCCTCTTCTACAAAAGCGGCCCGATGAACGTCGCTACTAACTGGGCAGAGAACGACGTGGCCTTTGAACGTTGGACGAATGGACAGACGGGCTTCCCATTCATCGACGCTAACATGCGTGAATTGAACGCGACGGGCTTCATGAGCAACCGGGGACGACAGAATGTAGCGAGCTTCTTCACGAAGAACCTCAATCTCGACTGGCGGCGCGGGGCGGCATGGTTCGAGTATCTGCTCATAGACTACGACGTGACAAGCAATTGGGGCAATTGGGCCTATGTGGCGGGCGTCGGCAATGACCCGCGTGATCGCTATTTCAACATCGTCAAGCAAGCGCGCGATTACGACAAAAAGGCTGCATTTATCAAACACTGGCTGCCCGAACTGCGCCATCTGCCCACCAACCATGCACACGAACCCTACAAACTGACCACAATGGAACGCAGCATGTACGACCTCAGCGAAGCTTCCTACCCAGTTCCCATGATCGACCTCGACGCATCGTATCGTGCGATTCGACTAGCCCAAGTTGCGAAGCCGAATCGCAACCGCTAGCTTCCGGCACCTTTTGCACTGACGAACTCCAATCCATGGCCAACGACACGTTCGAATGCCCTTCGTGCGCCTTGCAAGCGCCTAAAGACGCCGAGGAGTGCCCATACTGCGGCTACGAATTCCCGAAGCAAAAAACCTCGGTACAGACAGTCGCCGTCATCATGGCATTGCTTCTCTTGTACCCAGTGTTCAAACTCGTACAGTATCTTTTAAGGTAACCCTGCCACCGCAATCACGATGCCCCAGTAGCTGTTCATGCCTGATTTCCCCTCCCCGTTCGGCTCCCTCTCTGTTGAGGATTTCCTGCGTACGTATTGGCAGAAAAAGCCACTACTCGTCCGCAATGCCTTGCCGGGCTTCCAGTCGCCGCTGTCACCCGTCGATCTGGCCGAATTGGCCTGCGAAGAGGACGTGACGGCGCGCTTGATTCTGGAACAAGGCGGGGATTACCCTTGGGAACTGCGCTACGGCCCCTTCGAACCCGAAGAGTTCGAGGCCCTGCC
>CAYYHN010000362.1:0-5362 GCA_964471245.1 uncultured Rhodothermaceae bacterium
GTTAATGACAGCATATAGCGGCTCGCGCCGCATTGTGCGCAGGGCGGTCGTGAGCTAGCTTATCCACATGAGGTCGGACAGGTATGGGTGAGCGAAGCGTCATGCGCGGCGAAGGTCGCCGATTACGCGCCCACATGCAACCCCTTACCCGACCAAATGCACCCTGTTTGCGACAAGCGGGACTAACTCAACTCCGCGAGCCCCGCCTCGAAGCGGCGCATAGCCTCGGTGAGGTCTTCCATTGAGGCTGCGTAGGAGATCCGCAAGCCGTTGGGCTCCCCGAAGGCTGCGCCGGGCACGAGTGCGAGATTATGCTCTTCCAGCAGGTAGAAACAGAGGTCGTTCGAGTCGTTAATCGCGCGGCCACTGCTGGAGGTTTTCCCAAAGAACGTGTGGATGTCAGGGAAGAGGTAGAACGCGCCCTCAGGCTTCGGGCAGTAGACCCCGTCGATGCTGTTGAGGCGTTCCAGCATGAAGTCGCGGCGGCCACGAAAAGCGACCACCATTTCGTCAATGTACGCCTTATCCATTCCGAGCGCGGCGGCCCCGGCCTTCTGTGTGATGCTGCACGGGGCCGACGTAAACTGGCTCTGAATCTTCGAACACGCCTTCACGATAGGAGTCGGTGCCGCCATGTAACCGAGTCGCCAGCCGGTCATCGCAAAGCCTTTCGAGAAACCATTGATGGTAACCGTACGGTCGTACATGCCGGGCAGTGAGGCAAACGACACGTGCTCGGCATCGTAGACGACGTATTCGTAGATCTCATCCGACAGCACAAAAACCTGCGGATACTTTTGGAGCAGCGCGGCTAATGCTTCCAACTCCTCACGCGGGTAGACCGACCCCGTCGGGTTGGACGGTGAGCACAGGATGAGCATCCGCGTGTTGTCGTTCAGATGCTGCTCCAGCGTGTCGAGGTCGAGGCGGTAGTCGTTACTGACGGACGTAGGCACAGTGATTGGCGTGGCTCCGGCAAAGCGCACCATCTCGGGGTAGCTGACCCAGAACGGCGCGGGTACCAGCACCTCATCACCAGGGCCACACAGCGCCGAAATGGCAAGCGCCACCGACTGTTTGGCTCCGTTGGAGCAGAGAATCTGGCCGGGCGCATACGTCAGCCCGTTGTCGCGGGCTAGTTTCGCGCTGATGGCCTCACGCAGTGGCAGCATGCCTGCGTTCTCCGTGTAGTGCGTGAAGCCGTCATGGATGGCCTCGATGGCGGCCTCGGCGATAGGCTTCGGCGTGTCGAAATCGGGTTCGCCCGCACTGAGGCCGATCACCGGGAAGCCCGCCCGGCGGCGCTCTTTGGTTTTGGCCGTCATCGCCAGCGTGGCCGACGGCTGCATCGATGCGACGCGGGGGTTGAACTCAAGGGCAGGGGCCGAAACAGACATGCGTTGTTCTCAAAAATTGGATAAGTAGAAACGAGCGAACGCGGTGGCGATTCGGCAAGGAAAATACGACGCCGTACCGACATAGCGGTAGGACTCGTTCGGCTTTCACCTCATTTTTTTAAGCCTAATACAGCCTCAGCTCACTCGTTTTGTTTGGTTTGCAGAGCGGCTAATACTGGCTCCGGCACGAAGCTCGACACATCACCGCCCCAGCGATGGATTTCCCGCACGATGGATGCATGGATGAGGGCTACGTCTTCGGATGTCACCAGAAACACGGTGTCCAAAACGGGATGCAGGCGGTTATTGGCAAAAGCCATCCGCGCCTCATAGTCGAAGTCACTCACCTGCCGAAGCCCACGGACCAACGCGACAGCTCCCGTCTCACGGGCGTGGTCAACCAAGAGGCCCTCAAACGCAGCCACACGCACTTTCTCGCCCAGATGCGCCGTCGACGCCCGAATCAAGTCGCACCGTTCCTCAATGGTAAACAACGTCTTTTTGCTGCTGTTAATGGCTACCGTGACTTCAACTTCATCAAACAGGCGACACGCACGCTCGACGATATCGAGATGGCCCAAAGTGAACGGATCGAAGGTACCGGGGCAGAGGGCTAGCGACATGGCAGGTGACAAGCAGAAAAGGTGAACGAATGGCGACGCTACCAAGATAGGCGCTTTGCCTTCGTCCTCCTAGCCTTCCGCTTCGGCCTGAGGCTCCTCATCCGCTTCAGGGCGCTGAAAAAGCGTCACAGTTGTGCGACCATACGGGCGGGCCTTCAGAAACGCGGAGTGCTCAGCGAAGTCGTGGTTCTTGTCGTGCTCCAACACAAACAAGCCGCCCGGCTTCACATGTGGCAGGGCCAGATCCGGCATCTGCGGCATCGCTTCGAGTTGATACGGCGGATCTGCAAAGATAAGGTCGAAGGCTGGGCCGCGGTAACGTTTCAGATAGAGCACCGCGTCTGCACGCAGGAACATCGCTTGGTCGTCCACACCGAGGTTAACCGCGTTCTCACGGGCTATCTTCATCACGGCCGACTTCTCTTCTACAAATGTGACGGCAGCAGCTCCTCGGCTGATGGCCTCTAGACCAAGTGACCCCGTGCCAGCGAATAAGTCCAGCACGTCGGCGCCAGGGAAATGCATACGTGCGGTGAGCATGTTGAACAGCGATTCACGTGCTCGGTCCGTCGTTGGCCGCGTCAAATGCCCTTTTGGCGCTTTCAAGGCGCGCCGCCGTAACGAGCCAGCGATGATACGCATAGTTTGGTACTTGGTCCTTGGATCTTTGTATTTGGAAGGTGCCGCGCACAAACACGCGTCACAGCACGCCGCCGATGCAGGGCGCGTAGGCTTCTACGTCGAACTGTTCACCCATACTTTGTGGGTCGAGGCCGACGACACCCATTGGGTTAAACAAGCGGGGCGGGCCTGCGGCTTTAAAGACCTTTTCCAGTACACCGAAGGTGCTCAGATCGATGTCCACACCGTAGAGATACACTTCGCCAACGAGGGCAGGCCGCACGGTTAGGTGACGCAGCAAAGCAAGCGCAAAGTAGGCGGCATCGGAAGGTGCGCCAGCTGTGGCGTGGTGGCTGTAGTACCACTGATGTTGGTAGGCTAAGACGTATTCGGTGTGCGTCGGGTACCAACCGATGAGTAAAGAGAACGGAGCCGACTCGTGCGCTTGCTGCCCCGTGTGCTGGGCCAAGCGCTCTAACCCCATGGCCACGCCCTGCATGCTCGCCATGAGGCGATGCTGCGGTACGGACCACTCCCGGAGCAGGCGCGTGTAGTTACGGTGGATGTGATCGGGTACCGCAAGGACCTGCAACCAGTCTACATCGCCTTCATCGAGCGCTTCAGTGTAGGCTTTGTCGGCTACCAAGTGATGATTTGCGCCATCACCGTGCGCAGGTAAGAGCAGTTGGGCCTCGTAGGCGAGTTGCTCGTCGCGTGCGGCGTCTGTTTGCTGTGTAGCGACCGGCGTAAAAAACGGATAGGCATGATACGGATGCACGACCATGCGTAACTCGGACGCCACAGAGCCCTCAAATACATCTTCAAGCGCCTCCGCAACGGTCTGCAAGCTGTCGTCGGGCGTACTTCGTCCAAGTGCGCCAGCTACGTCAAACTCGAAATCGCAACTCCCCAGGCGCAGCAAACGATACCGCAGACCATACTGCTCTACTTCGGCGTAGCGCAGTACATCACCATGAATCTCGATGCAGGCACGGGCTTGGGCTTGCATAAGCGCGAGGGCAGCGTAGAAAGAAACCGTAGGAGTTAGCCTACCGGTATACGCGCATCAGCCGCATAGGCTTCCCGGCAACTACATCGACCGACGGGTAAAAGCCAGCGAGGCACCATTGGGCACCCCGCACGTTGGAAGGCTTACTCCCAGCTGGCTGCGTTGAGACGCGTCACAACCGGCTCTGTCGAACCAATGTAGTCGTCACTATCAGGATCTTCGAGCAGGTAGATCTTCACATCCGACGTGTCGTTTACAGTAAGCGCGAAGGGGTTTCCTGTACGTGGCGACACGAGAAGCGAATCTGCGCTGAAGCCGGGGATACCAAAAATGCTGTCCGCATTCGCCGGGATGGAAAGCACCGAATCCGATTTAATGTACAGGACCAACGAGTCGAGCGTCGTGAGGAAACGATCGTTCTCGCGCTCGTACATCGTCATGGCGGTACGAATGTGGGACATGCGGTCCCGCGTCATTTGTGTCAGCTCCTTCTGGCGTTCTACTGCCTCGTAGGGTTCTGTTATCGAGATGTAAAGAAAGTACCCGAGGCCGAGAATGATGATCGCCAGGATGCCGCGAATGGCAACTTGCATGAGAATGCTACGCTGATATGGTGGAGAGGAAGGGTGTGAACCGTAGGTGGGCTGTGTGAATCACACGAAAATCGAAAATACACGAAGCCAACCCGAAAAGCAACGCGCCTAAGGTACCAGACGAATGGTTTGCATCCTGGTACCGCTTTGCATACCACAAGACCTACCCTGTATCACCTTGTCTAAGCAGGTAGCGGCACAAGTTGGGCTATTTTTCGTAAATGATGAGGATACACACGCGTACCCTTAGCGTTCATAAGCCCGGGTCTCAGCAAGACCAACACTACGCGTTAAAGTTGCTCTCCACCGCTTCACTGTCGCCCTACCCTACCGCCTGTGACGAATCTGCTGATTAACATCGACCACGTTGCTACGCTCCGCAACGCCCGGCGCGAAACCTTCCCTGATCCCGTGCATGCTGCTGCCCTGTGCGAGCAACACAATATCTTGTTTCTAGAAGTAACGGAGACCTTGCCATCCAACCGGCAACGTTATCAATGAGCTACCACCGTTCTTGTACTAACAGAAAAGTACCATCGGCAGGCCAAATACGTCATCATCATCTTGCCGTTGTCTGCGAGCAACCAACATCATCATCAGCATCATCCGAAGCCATTACCCTGCGCAACGACTACACCTCCGAAAACAGGACATCATTCGGGGCCAGACCATGCTTTGTCCACTCAAGCCATGACCTTGGTGGTTCGTTGTTGCTGTGGTTCGGCCTTTTCCAATATCCATCACATCCTACAACATGTCCACCTTGTGCTTGCCGTCATTAACACCCCGTGATAGTCTTGTCACTACTTCCTCAGTGAGTACAACGTTCCTGTTGCTCTCCTCAACGGTAGCTTGCTTGCATCTTGTTCTTGTCGGTTGTCCTCGTTGGGATTGATCGCTTCTCATCGCTTGACCACCTTCGCCACCAATACTCCATACTGATCCATCCAAACGGACTGTACGCCAAGTCTGTCGATACGACACTTTGGTGGAACTGCAAACAACACAATGATGGAGTCATGGCAAAACGAGGCAACAGATTGGATTCGTCACAATGATGGCTCTTCGTGTTGGTCTTTGTCGTTGTAGTTCTAAATGGTAACAGAAGCATCACCGGGA
>CAYYHN010000363.1:0-5362 GCA_964471245.1 uncultured Rhodothermaceae bacterium
ACTTCCTTGTGGTCGCGCACGGTGCCTTCTTGGAGGTACCACGTCGCAAGCGGCCCGTAGAACAGCGGGTCGTTGGCAAGCATCTCGGCGTGCAGCGTCGCCACATGGTCGAGCTTGCGGTGCGGCGTAGTCAGGAGGCTGTTGAGCACTTCCAGCCGCAGATCGCGCTCAGCGGTCGTCATCGCGGTCGTCGCACGTGTGGTCAGGGCAGTCATGGGTCCATTGGTTGGTGCGTGCCCATCCGGGGCATGCGTTGGTTGATCTTCTTGTATTGAATCATTTTTGCTCGCAAACACGAGCATCAGTAAGGCAAGAAAGCCGAGGAAGCTGCCGCTCAGCACAAGGCTGTACTGCACCCATCCAGCAACGCTTTCTAGGATGCCGTGCGCCGCGAGCCATACGCCAAGGCCATCTGCAAAGCCGGTAGCGGCCATGAAGCAGGTCGTCCAGATGGCGGCGGCTGTGCCAAGGCCAAAGACATGACGGCGATCGTCCGCCCGGGTATGCTGTACATTGGATTGCGTCATCAGGGGCACCTCCGTGTTGTTTTGCATGAACAGGATGGACACGGACGTACCGCGTCCGGTTAATCGAGGAAAGCAACCGAGCCGGTGGAGAACTCCGCGTTCATCAGGACCCGATGCCAACCGTTGAGCTTGATCGTAGCGTGGTCGGTGTGGCGGACGCGTCCGCGCACGAGCACCTGCGGATTGCGCCGCATGATCCGCCAAGGCCACCCACGAGCTTCCGGCTTGCGCTGCAGTAACTTGCGATACTGAGGCTCCCGGAGACCTCGCGGATACTGCCGGTTGACGTAGACCGTAGTGCCCGCGAAGCGGTAGAGCTCTTCTATCATGTGCGGCTTGCTGCGCCAGTCACGGCGGAGCGGCTCATTGCGCAGGATGGCCTGCGGATACTCCGGCATGAAGTCCGGCGTGGGAATGAAGAACCATTCCCCTTGGCGCACAAAGCCTGCGTTATGCCGTGCGTGCCAATCCTTGGCCTTAACGCCGTGGAGTCGCTGCGAACGCCACGCATCGAGTGGCTTGAGCGCCTCCATCGCATCGGCGACGGTCGTGACGCCACCTCCGCGCGGGACACCGGCGACGAACCAGTGCCGCTCGTCATGGCCGCAGAGAAACTTCTCCTTGGGCTGACGTGGATTGGCGTGGCGCACCACGAGTAGCAGGTGCTTCCGGGCGCGGTCCACGTGGGGCGCGGCAAACGTCAGCGTATCGGCTTCGTGCGGTTGTACCGCCAACACAAACCGCTCCGCTTGCTTGTGCGTCTCCACGTCGAGCGTGAAGGTGCTTGTAGGTCCCCAGCGCTGTGGTATCAGTGGAGCCACCCGAAGTTGGGCGCCCATCCGATCAAAAGCGCGCTGGATGTGTGTTAGTGTGTACATGGTTCTTATGGTTTGATCGCACAGCACAGACCATGCGGGTTGGTTGTTGTGGGGGCGGGCGGAATCGAACCACCACGCTGCGGTGTTACAGACCGGACGACACTTTCAGGCCAGTGAGCACCCCCATTGTGTTTGGTTACGCGGACAGGAGTCGAACCTGCAACCTCCCGGTTAAGGGCCGGGAGCTCTTCCAATTGAGCTACCGCGCAATGAAGACGCACGTTGTGCGCGTACTTGGTGTTTGGTACCTAGATGACGTAGGCGGTGCTATCCACCATCTTCCATCCACGATCGACTAAAAAAGGTGACTGACGGGAGTCGAACCCGCACCACTCGGGGCACAGCCGAGCGCTCTACCATTGAGCTACAGTCACAGTTGGGATGGCAGGATTCGAACCTGCGCGATGCCGCCTATGAAACGGCTGCTCTACCTCTGAGCTACATCCCACATGATGCTTCGTTATTTCGGTTATGGGCGCGGAGCGGGAGGGAATCGAACCCTCAAGGCCTTGCGGCTCGACGGTTTTCAAGACCGCTTCCGTCACCTATCGGATTGCCACTCCGGGTCTTGGGCTTGGCTTGCGCCTCGCTTTTGGTGCTTGGTTTAGCTTGACTTCATGGCTATCTGCCTTTGGTTTACGAGCTGCGCACGTAGGACTCGAACCTACAACCCCTCCGGTCAAAGCCGAGCACTCTCCCACTTGAGCTACTGCGCATGCTATGTCTTCATTTTTGCTCTACATGCGGTATCTCCGCATGGTGTTGGACCAGATGGATTCGAACCATCACGCACGGGGCTTCAGCCCGCCGCTCTACCCTTGAGCTATGGTCCAATGTTGCCAGGCTGGCAGGATTCGAACCTGCGACCTTCCGATTCGTAGCCGGATGCGCTGCTCCGCTGCGCCACAGCCTGATCTTGGGTATGGGTGGTTGGGTGTGTGGGCGCATGGGAGTACTTCTCACGCGTCAGCACGATGGCTCCCATACGCCCTCCCCCATACAGCGACGCCACCTGTCGTCGCCTTGTGCGGAAAGCGGGAGTCGAACCCACAACCCCAGGCTCCCAAAGCCTGTGCTTTATCCAATTAAGCTATTTCCACATGTTTCGAGCCTAGTGCTCGTTGGTACGCCGGGAGGGATTCGAACCCACACTGTCGTGTTTCTAAAACACGTGCCTCCTACCGGTTGGGCTACCGACGCATTGAATGGTATTGACCTGCAACCCCGGCGGGAGTCGAACCCGCAGTCTCCACGTTGAAAGCGTGACGGCTTAACCACTTTGCCCACAGGGTCAGGGTGTTGCACAGCATTCGCGCAAGTCGAAAGCACTGTCGATGATTGCGTGTACCATCACGCCATCAGCCCAAAAGGCAGGCTGTGCAGGATTCGAACCCGCTTGTCATTTTGAGATCAATCGTATGTATGCGCTGCCTGTGAGGGCACGCATGCCGTGCAACAAGGTGAGAAAGAACAAAAGGTGCCGTGCAAGTCGACGAAGCATTGATACAGATGCTCTACCAGACTGAGCTACAACCCCATGATGCATGTGCAACAGCGATGTGGAGTTGGCAGGATTCGAACCTGCGACCTTCGGATGCTTGCATCCAACGTATGTAAGCTTCGCCCATAAGGGCACGGCAAAGCGGTCCGGACGGGACTCGAACCCGCAGCCTTCGACTCGACAAGCCGTTGCTCTGGCCAATTGAGCTACCAGACCGTCATGTGATTTCCCGTAACGTGTCGCCCCGCGCAAGTCGGTTGGGCTTTGTGGTGTTTGTGCGGGATTCGAACCCGCACCTACGGTTTAAGAGACCGTCGCTCTACCAATTGAGCTAGTATGTACGCCCAGCACATCAGGGCGCAGCGCAACACGTCGGTCGGGAAAAAGGAGCCGCGTAAGTCGATGAAGCGTTGATACATTCCAGTGCTCTACCAGACTGAGCTACATGCCCCGTATAAAAGGGTTGGGGGCAAGGCAGGATTCGAACCTGCGACCTCTGGAGTTTCCTCACAGTATGTAAGCTTCACGCGTCGGGACGCGGCATATTGCGGCACTCGAAAAGGTTGAAAGTATACATCTGCTTTGTTGCTGAGTGCCGCAGCCATTAGCTGTTGGCCATTAGCCTTTGAGTCTCGGCACGCAGGTCGCGTCAGATTCACGTCTTACCCTCAAGTCTTTCGGGCTCTCTTGTATTCAATCGCCTATCCAAGCGGTGCTGCGGAGGCGGCAGGGCTCGAACCTGCACCATGCAAACGCACGGCACGCCTTAGCAAAGCGCTGCATTACCATTCTGCCACACCTCCTTTTTACAATACAATACTGATATACACTAACACACAAATACATGCATGTTAAATCCAATATCATACTAGTATAAGCGAGATTAAAGTCGGCTACTAGATAGGCTACAAAGGTTAGCCGTAGACTGCTTCGGGTCGGATGACCATATGCCCGTTCGGTCGATGATCGACGACGTAAAAGTCAAAGCGACTGGAGTCGACATCAAAGTAGGCGGCTAGGCGTTGCTTGATCTCTTCGGCATTCAACTGTGTATGCACGCGGAGTTCTTGCTCCTGAACGTCGTACGACTTGCCTTCAAAACGAATGTGTACCATGATGTCTTCTCCGCACCAATCCGCTGGTGCTGCAATTGCTCTTTTCCTTGTAATTACGTCATTTTGCTAGGTATTAGGCATAAAAAAACCCGCCTCCGTACAGAACAGAGGCGGGTTATATCGTGCAGCGCTACGTCACAAGCTGCAGCATGGGGCCACCTCTGCCCTATGTCCTTGCTCCCGGTTATCCAGATCAAACGCGCCCATGAGCTCGCTGCCTATCGGCTTCGAGGCGGGTCGGCTGGACCAGTTATGTGATAATGTGTAGCGCATCGTGTATTCGTGTAATGGCGCGGGGCGCCTTTAATCAGACGAAACAAATATAGGCTGACTCGCGGGCGATGTCAACAGGTAAACACAAAAAAATGTAATTTTATTTTTCGACCTATACAATCAAGTCTTGCCACAAACAGAATGCATAAAACGATGTACACCTCAGGTTTATAGCGAATAGGTGTACACAAATATCTTACACATCACCAACTATGCTGTCGTGATCGTCACGATGTCGCCGTTGCGCTGCACATCGAAGGCTTGCAGCGCACGGGTGGCTGGACCTTGGACGACAGAACCCGTCGTACTGAAACGCGAGCCATGACACGGGCAGATGATGACCTCGCCATTGAAGCTCGACACATCGCAGTTCTGATGATTGCAAATACTGGAGAAGGCGCGGATCGTGGTGCCGTCGAGGTTGACAATAGCTGTACTAGCAGCAGAGATCAGTAGAAAACCACCGGCACTAGCAACACGACTTGCCTGCGACCCTGTCAGATCCAGTGTGATGGTATTTCCACTGACTTGGATGCCTGTACTGGGCTGATCGACGGGGTCGGGATCGGGGTCATCCATGCCGCTGCTTCCGCTGTCACAGCCAGTGGCAAGGCCGAGAGCAAGCAAGGCAGCGGCAGGACAGGTTTTGCGGAGGAAGTCGCGGCGGGTTGTTTGGGAGTCCATAGGATTTGGTCGGTTTGAGTGGAGTGGAGAACGTGTCGTAGCTGAGCAGCCTTTTCTCCAAAACACATCAAGTGCCCCCAACACCTAGTGCCACCGATTATTTATGACGCTACAGTGCAATTTAGTAGCGTACGTTCAGCATGAACACCGGATGGCGACCGGGTAGGACCCGTGGGATTCGCTCGAACGCTTCCGTCTGCGTGTTGCTTTGCAGGCTGTAGTCGTACACGTTGGCGCGCTCGAGCACGTTAACAAGCAGAGCACGGGCATCGAGTGTGACCGGGCCGTAGGTACGGGCATAGCTCAAGCCGAGGTCGAGCACCGTGTGTGCGGGCAACCTGCTGTCACCGGGGCGCAGGAGGTCGTAGGAGCCGAGGCGCGCAC